>DATEEG010000114.1:0-2685 GCA_035281305.1 Acidimicrobiia bacterium
CTGGTCTCGGTCGACCTCAACCAGGTAACGGGGCTCGAGTTGGCAACACTTGAGGGGTTGACTGGCGAACTCGGCGAAGCCTTCCGTCGCGGCCAGAAGATGGACCTCGACGAGGCAATCGCCTTCGCCCTCTCCTCCTAAACGTTTTCGCGCATCAAACGCTCGTCATAGGTGCCATTTGATGCGCGAAAACGGACATAAGGTGAGGCCGTGACCGATTCCCCCCAAGACAATGAGGCTCCGCCGCGCCCCGGCAGACTTGCGCGCTGGCTGTTGGGAGGCGGGGCGACGGTGGTGCTTGGGTTCGGTTTGTGGTTGGCGCTGCGCCCCGAGGCCCCGGTCCCCACGACTACAACTGCCCGGCCCCTGCCCACAACCACGACACCCGTAACCACGAGGGAGACCACTACCACATTGGCTCCGACGACCACAGTCCCGACGACTGCGACCACTTCACCACCGTCCGTGCTCACCTACGACGTGGTCGTGGTCGGTGATGGATTGGGAGGAGCCAGCGCCGCCACCGCTGCCGCGCGGCTCGGGGCAAACGTTGCCCTGCTGAGCCCGATCGGATATCTAGGTGGTCAAGCTGGCGCCGCCGGTGTATCCACGATGGACGAAGGCAGCAACCACTTCGTCCAGCGACGTTCCGGCATTTACGGAGAGCTCGCCACCGCGGCGCAAGCGCTTTACGGCCCTGACGTCGGCGACTGCTACTTCATAGAAGATTCGATGTGTCCTGAGCCGATCTTCATCGACGGGTTTTTCCGGGGCCTAATGACCCAGGCCGGTGCCGATGTGGTGTCTATCTCGACCGTCGATCAGGTGTTGCAGGACGGTGCCAGCGTCACTGGCGTCGTTGCCGATGGGTCGACATACAACGCCGAAGTGGTCATCGACGCCACCGAGTTTTCTGATCTATATCCCATGGTTGAGGGTCTCGCCTACGAGGTAGGAAGTGATACCGGCTGCGTCCAGGACACAACCTGGTTGGCGATCAGGGCCTGGTACCCGACACCTGTCGTTCCCGAGCTCGTTCCGCCCGAATCCGTTGCCCAGGATCTACGGAACCTCCACCGGAATCAACTCGACGAGTGGCTTGAGGAATTCCGCACGGCAGTAATTCTCGCTCCCGGTAGAGAGCCCGACGGTCCAGGAGTGCTGCCCTGGAGTCTCCAAACTGAGACGCGATACCGGGCTCTAGCCGACCGGCGCCAATTCTCCTCTCCCAACCCGGTTCCAGAGGTCACACGCACCGGAGTCAATTACGCCAACGACCATGCCCTCATTGCGGCGGCGGTCGAGGATCCCGCGGTGCGCGAAGCCGAGTTTCGCACTGCCCTCCACAAGACCTACGCCTTCCTTTGGTACCTCCGCTGGGAATTGGGAATCACCGATTGGGGGGTCGACTCGTTCCAGGACTACGGAAAAGCTCAACGCCTCCTGTCGGATGACCTCATCCCCGATGCCTTGGAGCGAAACCTGCCCCCTCATCCGTACGTGAGGGAGGGCCGGCGCATGGTCACAGTCCAGACCCTTGGCGACGAAGACCTCGCCAACGACGTGCGAGGCCTTCATCGCTTCGACGACTCGGTGATGTTGGGCGGCTACTTTTCCGATTTTCACGGGTGTACGGAGGTGGGGGCAGGCCAGGGCTTTGGGTTGTTCGAGGTCCCCATGGGTGTGTTCGTCCCCGAAACCATCGACGGGTTCATGCCCGGCATGGCTCGTGCCGCCGGGGTCTCACGCCTGGCCGCCTCGGCAGTGCGAACGCAGCCCGAGGAGATCTGGAGCGGAGAGGCGATCGGCATCATCGCCGCCCTCGCCGCCCGAGACGACATCGAGGTGAGGAACGTCGATCCGGCGGAGGTCCAAAAGCATCTGCTCGCCAACGACCTCATCTTCTTCCTCCCCGGATGAGCCCTCGGTAACCTGGTGCCCGGATGAAGCCTGAGGTCGAACGCGTCCTCGTCTGCGGCTACTACGGCTTCGGCAACACCGGCGACGAGGCGATCCTTTCTGTGCTAGTCGACGATCTCCGTCACCTATATGGCGACTGTGAGATCTCAGTTCTCTCGGGCGACCCGGTCACCACTGCCGGTCACTTCAACGTGGTCGGGATTCCCTGGCAATCGCCCGCCGACCTGATTGCCGCCGCTCGTCGGTCCGATCTCATGGTCTTAGGCGGCGGGGGCCTGATCCAGGATTACAACGGATTCGACTCCAGCCAGATGCTCACCGCCTGGCACGGCGACGTCATCTGGGCCGAGTTCGCCCTCTTCGCCCGCATGCTCCAAAAGCCCCTGGCCATCTACGGGGTCGGTGTCGGCCCACTCCATACGGAGGAAGGAAAAGACGCCGCCCGATTGGTCTTCTCGCTGGCGGCATCGGCTTCGGTGCGGGATCAGGAGTCGCGCTCGCTGCTCGAGGCGGTCGGCGTCTCACCGGAGAAGATTGTGCTCGGGGGCGACCCGGTCTTCCGACTTGAACCGACCGTTACGGAGTCGATGGGTCCGATACTGGAGATGGAGGGCATCCCCGCCAGCGAGCGCACCGTCGGGGTCTGCCTGCGCCCGTGGCGCACCGGTCTCCCATCGAAAGAAATCGCCGCCGCTCTCGATCAGATCATCGAAGATCAGAACGCCCGGGTCGTCTTCTTACCCTTCCAGGTGGCTCCGACTCGCA
>DATEEG010000115.1:0-2703 GCA_035281305.1 Acidimicrobiia bacterium
CTCATTCAGGGTCGCGCCACTTTCACCGAGGATCTGACGCCCGCCGGCACCCTCCACCTGGCGATTGTTCGCTCGCCATTTCCCCACGCCCGCATCACTTCGATCGACAGCTCCGGGGCCGGGTCGGCACCTGGCGTCTGGGGGATCCTGACCCCTGAAGACGTCGCTGATTTGTCGATGCCACCTGAACCCGATCCCGACAGAAACATTCCCCGTCGTTACGCGCTGGTTCAAGGTCTGGCACTCATGCCCGGCGATCCGGTTGTTGCCGTTGTCGCCGATTCGCCCGCACGAGCGCGGGATGCTGCCGACCTCGTCCAAGTCGATTACGAACCACTTGCGATCGTCGGCGACGTCGAGGCTGCCATCTCCGCGGCACCGATCCATGAAGGCCAAGTATCCAATGTCGCCTATGAGCGCGGCCGCGGGGACTTCGAAGCCGTCGCCGCCATGAGTGGTCCCGTCGTGATCGAAGGTCTGGTCGACCATCCCCGGGTCGTCCCGGCGCCGATGGAGGGCCGGGTGGCGATCGCCGACTGGAGGGACGGCGGCCTCAACGTGCACATGACAACCCAGGTTCCCCATTTGATGCAGGAGGAGCTCGCCAGGAGCTTTCAAATTCCGGTCTCGTCGGTGAAGGTGATGACCAACTTCGTAGGCGGTGGTTTCGGAGGGAAGTTCGACCTCGCTGAAGAGGAAATGCTGGTCGCGTTCGCGGCGCGGCGATTCGGCCGTCCGGTGAAATGGGTCGAGGGTCGGCGCGAGCATCTCCAGAGTCTTGGCCACGGACGTTCGATGAGGTCTCGCTATCGCCTGGTGGCTGACGAGGAGGGACGCATCAAGGCCTTATCAGTCGATTGGCTGGTGGATCTCGGATGTCGCCATCGCTACCTCTCCTTCCACACCGTCACCGGGAAGATCGGCACAGGCAACTACGACATCCCCACCTATGCCTGGAGGATGAGAGGAGTGTGGACCAATCGGAGCCCGCGTGGCATCTACCGGGGTGCGGGCCGGCCGGAGGCGACGCTGACCGTGGAGCGCGCTCTTGATCATCTGGCGGCTGAGCTCGGGATGGACCCGGCCGAGGTGAGGCAAGCGAACTTCGTGCAGGCCGATCAGTTCCCGTACAGGAGTGTTGCCGGGTACACCTACGACACCGGCGATTACCCGGCCAACCTAGATCGCCTTCTGGAGGTCGCGGGCTACCAGGAGCTTCGACGCCGGCAGGTCGAGGCGCGCGCCAAAGGTCGTCTGTTCGGTATCGGCCTGGCTGCCTACGTGGAGGTTTGTTCATTCGAGGACTGGGGAGCGGCCACCCTTTCCGTTTCGCCGGATGGCAGCGTCAGCGTCCATGTCGAAACACTCGACCAGGGCCAGGGACACCGCACCACGTTCGCCCAGATCGTCGCCGCCCGGCTGGGCCTACCGCTGAAACTGATCCGGATAGACCAGGGTGACACCTCGTCCGCTCCCTATGGCTTTGGCACGTCCGGATCGCGTTCGGTCGCGCAAGGAGGCTCTGCTGCTCATGAAGTTGCCGGCAAGGTCGCCGCCAAGGCGATAAGGGTGGCCGCCTACCTCATGGAAGCAGCGCCGGGCGACATCGAACTCACCGACGGCGTCGCCATCGTCAAGGGAACCGATGTGAAAGTGACCTGGCTGGAGATCGTCGAGGCCGCGATCGAAGGCAATGCCCTGCCCGACGAGGAACCGGGTTTGGACGCCGAGGTACATCTGCGGTCGGGTGGTGCCAATTTTCCGTTCGGCGCCCACCTGGCGGTGGTGGAGGTGGATCGGGAAACCGGTGCCGTAACCCTCCTGAGAATGATTGCAGTCGACGATGCCGGTGTGATCGTGAACCCGATGCTCGCTGCGGGCCAGCGTCATGGAGGCATTGCCCAGGGCATAGGTCAAGCGCTGTGGGAGGCGGTTCGATATGACGAGGCCGGCAACCTCATTACGTCGACGTTCGTTGACTACCTGATTCCCACTGCCGGATCGATGCCATCGTTCGAGCTCGGGGAGACCGTCACGCCGACGCCGACCAATCCTCTGGGGGCCAAGGGAATCGGGGAAGCTGGCGCCATCGGATCGACTCCTGCCGTCGTCAACGCGGTATGCGACGCCCTCGGGCGCCAGGATCTCCAGATCCCGCTCACCGCCGAGCAACTCTGGCGGGCAGCCCGTAGAATCGCCATGTGAACTTCATCATCAAGGTCCTTATCAACGCCGCGGCTCTGTGGGTAGCCGCTCGATTCGTACCGGGGATCGACCTCACCGCCGACATCTGGCAGATTCTCTTGATTGCCCTGGTGTTCGGCCTCATCAACACGTTCCTCAAACCCATCCTCAAGGTGCTTTCGCTGCCGGTGATAATCCTCACACTCGGATTGTTCGCCATCATCGTCAACGTGATCCTGCTGGCGATCACGGCAGCGCTGATGGACGGATTGACGATCGATGGCTTCCTGCCGGCGCTGCTGGGAGCAATCGTCATTTCCATCGTGAGTGCGATCTTGAACGCCATCATTCCCGACCCGAACTGATTCACGGAACCGGATCGGGATCCTCCGAGGGCGGGCCGAAAGGCCCGCCCTCAAGCTTTGTCCCCTCGGCCGTATGCCGGGGGGAAGGTCCCTGCCGCCGAGGAACGAGGCGGGAGGTAGGGGGGCTACCAAACCCGTCCGTAAGGCTCGTCTT
>DATEEG010000116.1:0-4299 GCA_035281305.1 Acidimicrobiia bacterium
CTGCTCTTGGACGAGCCCGCCGCCGGTATGAACCCTGCCGAAAAGGACAAGCTGATCAAGCAAATCGGCCGGCTTCGGGACGAACAGGGCTATTCGATAATCCTGATCGAGCACGACATGCCCGTGATCAAGAGCGTGTCCGACCGCGTGGTTGCTCTCGATCACGGAATCAAGATCGCTGAAGGCACCTACCACGAAGTGTCTTCGAACCAGCAGGTCATCGAGGCCTATTTGGGCAAAGCCGCCGCTGAACAGCAGGAGTCGCCTTCATGAGCACCGACACGGTCCTTCAACTCGACCAGGTTGTGGCGGGTTATGGACCGTCTGAAGTACTGCGATCAATCGATCTCGAAGTCAAAATGGGTGAGACGGTGTGCCTGCTGGGCTCCAATGCCGCCGGCAAGAGCACGACCCTGCGGACCATCCTCGGAATGGTCCGGGCCCGATCCGGCCGCGTCATGCTTCGGGGAGAGCCTATCCATGGCATGTCAACGCCGCAGATCGTTTCGATGGGGATCACCATGGTTCCCGAGAACCGGCGACTCTTCGCCAAGATGACCGTGCGGGAGAACCTCGAGATAGGTGCCAATCTTCGCAAAGACAAGCCCGGGATCCTCGCCGACATCGAGCGCATGTTCACCCTTTTCCCGCGCCTGAAGGAGCGGATCACGCAACGCGCCGGCACGCTTTCGGGAGGCGAGCAACAAATGCTCGCGATCGGGAGGGCACTGATGGCCCGCCCCAGCCTCCTGCTGATGGATGAGCCGTCGATGGGTCTGGCTCCGATTCTCGTCGAGCAGGTGTTCGAGACCATTCAGGAAATCAACAAGGACGGAGTGACGATCTTCCTGGTGGAACAGAACGCCAACGTTGCGTTGTCGATTGCCGACCGTGGATACGTCCTGCAAACCGGTCGCATCGTGATGCACGACACCGCCCGGAACCTACTGGCGAATCCGGAGTTGTCGAAGGCCTACCTGGGAGAACTGGAAGGCTGAGTGTGTACTGCGTGGTGCGTAATGCGTCATGCGTGGTGCGTGGTGCGTTCCTCGAGGAGGCCAATTCGAGGTTCGCGTCCCCTCTGGCGTCGGGCGTCTCACGTCTTTGACGCACCACGCATAACGCAGAACGCACCACTATCCCTACCCCGGGTTGCCCGCAGTCTCAACGTCTGCCGGGGGCGAGGCCTCCGGATCGACCTTGATTACTCCTTGTTCGGCCGTATCGAACAGCTTCTGCTGGCCGGCCGGATGACGGCGCCTGATCCCTGCGATGCGCTCCGGAGGCGGGGTTCGTTCGATCATCCGCTCGGATGCCTCGGCCCATGACTGCCCGAGCATCCGGGTCCTCCAGAGATGACCCACGATGATCCGAATCGCCGCCGTGAGAGGCACCGCCACCAGGACGCCGAGAAGACCAGCGAGGGAACCGCCGATGATGAGGGCGAGCACTATGACCATCGGGGAAAGCTGGACCCTGGCCCGCTGAACCAGCGGAGTGATGACGTGATTGTCGAGCTGCTGAATGAGTGTGAAGATGACTACGGCGATCAACGCCTTCGTGAGCGAACCGTCGAGGAGGGCCACCAGGGCGGCGAGAGCACCGCCCACCACCGGCCCGGCGAACGGCACCAGGTTGAGGATGCCGGACAGTATTCCGATGATCAGCCAAAACGGAATGTCGAGAATCCAAAGACTCAACGACCCCGCCAATCCGACGATGAAAGCGACCAACAATTGGCCCCGCACGAAGCTGCCCAGGGCCGTCACGACTTGACCGGCTACGAAGACCACTTCTTCGCGGTGGCGGGGAGGAACCAGTTCGGTCGCCAGCTCTTTGGTCCGGGGCAGGTCGATGAGGATGTAGAGGGCCAGCAGTGGCGTGAGCACCAGGACGGCCAGAAGCTCGGCAACACCCCGGATGAGGTCGCCACCGAAAGATCCGAAGTTTCCAATCACCTGCTGGATCGTCTCCTGGTTGGCCGGATCCTGAATCCAGTCCTGGACGACTTCGAGAGTCGGCGGGGGTCCGACGTCGAGATTGAGGCTACGTCCGGTTTCCTCGAGCCACTCGAGGATCGTGTCGTAGAGATTCGGAAGTTGCTCGGCAAAGTCCGCACTCTGCTGTTGCACAACAGGCACCAGCAGGAAGCCGGCGGCGACCAAAAGGGCCGCAAGGGTCAGAAATGCAAGAAAGGTGCCGACGATGCGTGGGATCCGCGACCGCTGAAGGGCGCTGACCAGCGGGTTGAGAAGAAACACCAGCCCCGCCGAGAACACCAGCGGCAGCCAGATGATCCGCACGCTGTCGGCGATTTGGAGGAAGATCCAGATGAGGGCCAGTGAGCCCAGCGAGACCCAGATGACTAGTGAGGCCCGCCGGAGCTTGTCGCTGGACGCCTCACCAACCATTGCTGCGATTGTACCTAGCCCCCATTGATGACCACAGAACTCCCGGCTGCGGCCGAAATGACCCAGCCTTCACCTTCTATCGGAGATCTGAAGCCATCGCCCGTGGTCACCCATCCGCTGGGGACATCGGCGCTCCCCACCACCCGGGCGGCCACATCGGCCGGAATCCGCAAATCGAAGTCACCCCGAACCGCCACAGGCACCGGGTGATCGGTGATGCCGAATGTCAATGCTCCGTTCCCGTCCAAAGACACCGAACCCAGGTCGAGGCCGGTGAGGTCTCCCTCGAGTTCGCCGCCCAGGCTCAGGTTCCAACGGGTGCCCGGTGCGAGGTCGAGGGTCCAGCCGGCGTAGCGGAACCACTCGGTAGGCCCGGCATCGCCGATTGAGACCGTGAGGCCGAAGGCAGTGCTGACCTCCTCGGCTCGCGCGATCCCGATCTCGCCCCCGAGCCGCACGAACCCGACCCGATAGATCGCTCCGCGATCATGCACCCTGACTTCGAGTACTCCGGGGGAATGGGCGGCGAGGGTGACGTGGTCGGGGAACTCGGTCGGCCCGATCAGATCGGCCGAGGAGGATGGCAGGGGTTCCAGGGCCGCGATATGGGCCGACACCGCCAGAGCAATCCAGGTGATGATCAGGAGGGGTGGCAGTGCCCCCATCCGACGCCGCCAGGCTTTCTTGACCGCCACGAACCCCAGGGCCGCCACCGCGGGCATCAGCCCGGGCCACAGGGATATGAGGTCGAGAGCCAGTCCGGGCGACAACACTTCGGCAGAGATACCGATGCCCCCGACGATGGGGAGCATTCCCGCCATAGCCCAGGCCCCTACCGGCCATCCGCTGACCGGGCGCTCCCAGGCGTCGCTCATCAGCTCTCGTAGGACTCGCCCAGCACCACCACGATGTCGGCGCCGCTGTCGTTTCCCGCAGTGTCTTGTTGGACTTCGGCATCGGGAAACTCTGCGGCCAACTCGAAAGCCTCCGCTTCGAAGCCTTCGGAATAAAGGATCAGCGATTGCGACAGCTCCGGCTCATAGTTGCCCGGCTCGAGCATCTGGTAGCCCAGTTCCTCCAGCCCCGAACTGACGTTGGCGGCCAGGCCGGGAACCCCGACTGCGTTCAGCACCACCACGACGACTTCTGAGGGGTCCCTGATCGCAACGGTGGTCGTCGTCGAAGTGGTGGGTGCGGTGGTGGTCGTCGTCGTCGTGGTGATGGCACGAGTGGTGGTCGTGACGGGAGCGGCTGTGGTTGCCTGGGCGACTGTGGTGACGGTGCTGCCGGGACTGTCGGTTGTCGACAGCGCCGAGAGGCCCAGATACACGATGATCCCGACGACGACGATGCCGCCGAGCATCGTTAGGAGGTCACGATAGAAACTCGGCCCGGCAGGGGCTGCGTGCCGACCCGGCAAATCAGTCTCTCCCGGTGCCGGTCGCTCCGCGGGCCAGGGCGTTTTCGCGCATCCGCCGGAGACGGAGAACCGTCAACGGGTCATATCGGTGCGCGTCAGAGTTGTCGAGAAGAGCTATCAGCTCCCGGTAGTAGTCGGCCGAGGAGCAGCCGAGGCTCTCCAGGATCAACTCATCCTTGGGTCCCGGTAGCTGCCACCAGCCGCGCTCGAAGTCAAGAAGCGCTCGCGAAAACTGATCCAACATCCCCCGGAAGGGTATCGCCGGGGTGGTCGTACGCCGGGCATTTGCTGCCGGGCCCAGGTGCGAGGTTCGAGCGCCAGCGGTTCGATCCGAAATTTGGCGGTGAGCGAACACAACACCCCAAATCCGGCCGCTAACGAACACCTGTCATTCGTCACGCACCAAATATGGTGCGGGCGGAGGGACCGTCCACGGCGAATCCGCCCGAACATCGGTCAAAGTTGTCG
>DATEEG010000117.1:0-9481 GCA_035281305.1 Acidimicrobiia bacterium
GAAAGTCGAAATCGAGTTGGCCGGCAGCGAGTCCATGAGCGAAGCAGTCGCCACCACCCCGGCCAGGGCCATCCCGTTGCCCAGGCCCTTGGCGAAGGTGAGGATGTCCGGTGTGATCCCGTGCGATTGGTAACCCCAGAAGTGCTCGCCGGTCCGGCCCCACCCGGTCTGCACCTCGTCGGAGATGAAGAGGATCCCGGTGCGGTCGAGGACCTCCTTGAAGGCGCCGAAGAAACCGTCGGGCGGCGTGGCGAAGCCGCCAACGCCCTGGATCGGCTCGGCGATCATGCAGGCAACGTCGCCGGCTGATGCCACGTCGAGCATGTTCTCGAGGTCCGCCCGGCAGGCGGCGATGAACTCGCCGTCGGGCAGATGACCGAAGGGGCTGCGGAGCTTGTAGCCCCCGTGGACATAGATGACGTTGAAGGGGTAGAGGCTGGTCGACGACCAGTTGCGCTGGCCGGTGATCGCCACGGTCGAATGGCTCTTGCCGTGATAGCTCCCTCGGATGGCCAGAACCTGGTTGGACTTCCGATACTGGGTGGCGAGCATGAGGGCCGCATCGTTCGCCTCCGTGCCCGAGTTTGTGAAGAAGACCTTGGCGTCGGGTATCCCGGATAGATCGGCGATCTTCTCGGCCAGAAGAATCTGATTTTCGATCAGGTACAGCGTCGACGTGTGCAGCATCTTGTCGGCCTGCGCCTTGATCGCTGCCACGACCTCCGGCACCTTGTAGCCCGTCATGGTGGTGAGGATGCCCGCAAAGAAGTCGAGGTATTGGTTGCCCTCGGCGTCGGTGACCCGTCTCCCTTCGCCGTCTACCAATGCAATCGGTTCCTGGTAGTAGAGCACCATCCATGAGGGGAGCACCCGGCGGTGGCGGGCGAGAAGGTCTTCGTGGGTTCCCATCGGAACGTTCGGCTCCTGTCCTGTTGAGCGAGTCAGGCTAGCCAACCGATGGCGAGCGCACCCCGTGGTGTTGTCTTCGGCACGGAGTGACCTGCTTATCCTGGCTGATGGTCAAGCCGGTCCCGCTTCAGCGCCTGGAAGGGTTGGCTTTCCTGGTCCTCGCCGTCGTCCTCTTCGCCTGGTCCGACCGGAGCTGGTGGTTGTTTGGTCTTCTTCTCCTGGCCCCCGACCTCATGATGGTGGGCTACCTCAAGGACGCTCGCGTCGGCGCCGCTCTCTACAACCTCGGGCACTGGCTGGTGTGGCCGATCGGCCTGCTCGCCTGGGGAATCCCCGCCGGTCGTCCGGCTCTGATCGGAGCGGGTGCGATCTGGCTGGCGCACATCGGCCTGGATCGGGCTCTCGGCTACGGGCTCAAGCTCGAAGAGGGCTTCACCCACACCCATCTTGGATTGATAGGGCGGAGGGCTTAGGGCTTCAGGGGGCTACCAGATCCCCGTAGGCATCGGGACGGCGATCCCGGTAAAAGGCCCACGTCTTGCGAACCTCTTCCACCATGTCGAGATCGAGGTCGCGGACCACGAGTTCCTCCTCGGTGTCGGACGCCGCGCCGCCGATGATCTGGCCGCGGGGATCGACGAAGTAGGACGAACCGTAGAAGTCGTTCTCCCCGAAGGGCTCCCGTCCCACCCGGTTGATCGCTCCGACGAAGTACTCATTGGCAACTGCGGCGGCGGGCTGTTCGAGATTCCAGAGGTACATCGAAAGCCCGCGGCTGGTGGCAGAAGGGTTGAAGACGATCTTGGCCCCGCGCAAGCCGAGGGCGCGCCATCCCTCCGGGAAGTGGCGGTCGTAACAGATGTAGACCCCGATCCGTCCGACGGCTGTGTCAAACGTCGGATAGCCGGTGTTGCCGGGCCGGAAATAGAACTTCTCCCAGAAGCCCTTCACGTGGGGGATGTGGGTCTTGCGGTACTTCCCCAAGTAGCTGCCGTCGGCGTCGATCACCGCGGCCGTGTTGTAGTAGAAGCCGTCCTGTTCTTTCTCGAACATCGGCACGACCAGGACCATCCCCGTCTCCTTGGCGAGGTCTTGCATCGCCTTGACGGTCGGCCCGTCGGGAACGGCTTCGGCGTAGTCGAAATGTTCGTTCTCCTGGACCTGACAGAAATATGGCCCGTAGAAGATCTCCTGGAAGCACATGACCCGGGCGCCCTGCTCGGCGGCCTGCCGGGCGTAGTCCTCGTGCTTTTTGATCATCGAATCTTTGTCGCCGGTCCACTCCGTCTGGACGATGGCAGCACGGACCACGTTGGCCATTCCGACCTCCTTCTCTAAGAACTGGGAACCTAATGCTATGTCCGGCGCCAAGTCATATTGATCTGGCGCCTGATCCTGCATTCAGATTCTGGAATCTGAATGCAGGATCGGGCGGAAAGCGCACCCCATAGCATTAGGTTCGCGGTTTCTCTACTCGCCGCCGGGGTTGAGGGTGATGGTGGTCTTGGTGAAGCCTTCGCCGGATACGTCGAGGCCTTCGGCTTCAAGTTCGGCGGCAGCGGCTTCGGCCAGATCGGTCCGGTAGGCGTCGGCGCCCGGGTCGGCGCTGATCACCGATTGTCCGACTGCGACTTCCACGGTCTGGTCCCACAAAGCCTGGTCCATCACTCCGATGCCGGCGGGTGAAGGCCAGATCAGGGCGTTGATTTCGTTCATCTGCCAGGCCTGGTGGCTGGCGCCGAGGGCCGGGCCCCGGTCGAGGACGATTTGGACGCAGGCGTCGGGATTGTCACGGCAGAAGATCCAACCCTGGAACGATGCCTTGAGGAACGCCTGGGCAGTCGCCTCGTTGTCGGCCAGCCAGGCCGCATCCGCCCAGATGGCGTCCTGCAGCATGGCGGTCCCGATCTCGTTGAAGTCGATCACGGACAGGTCCTCGGGGGTGTAGAGCTCGCCCGTTTCCGGGTTCTCTTGTTCGAGGACCTGGGCGTATTCGTTGTAGGTCATGGCCTGGGCTGCGTCGAGTTCGTTGTTCAAGAGCAGCGACATATCGAACGGCTGCTGGATGACTTCGGCCGGCTCCACGTCGTACAGCTCGAAGGCGGCAGTGAGCTCGAACTCGTTGCCGAAGCCCCACGTACCAACCCTCTTGCCCTCCCAATCGGCGGGCTCGGTGATTCCCGAGTCCGCCCACGAAACTTCGAGCGTTCCGGAACGCTGGAAGACCTGGCCGATGTTGACGATGTCGGCTCCTTCTTCCCGGGACACCAGTGCCTTGGGAACCCAGGCGATTCCGAACTCGGCTCCACCGGCGGCCACGACCTGCTGGGGCACGATGTCGACCGCTCCTTCGAGGATGGTGACGTCGAGGCCGGCGTCGGTGTAGAAGCCCTGGTCGATGGCGGCGAAGTAGCCGGCGAACTGCGCCTGGGTGACCCACTGCAGCTGCAGAGACACCGGGATGAGCTCTCCGGTCGTGACCTCCGTGCTTTCGGTGGTTTCGGTGGAAGCGCTCGTTCCGGTGGTCTCGGAGGCGGTGGTGGTCGTCTCTCCCGCAGCGGTGGTCTCGGTGCCGGTTCCGCCGCATGCCGCCACCAGCAGCACCAGGGCCGCCAGGGCGGCCAGGGGTCGCATTGTCTTCATTGACTATCTCCTTCAGGTTTTGATCGCCCGGGCGCTAACGGTGCCCGGGAGCCGCCACGTTAGGAGGGGCGAGTATCGGTTGCGTTTCGGAGGACCCACCTTCTCGCATCCCCACTCATCCCCGCAGGGACGGGTGCCACGGGATGAGCAGGCGTTCGGCCAGGACTATCAACAGCTGCATGGCGGCGCCCAGGACGGTCGCCACGACGATTCCCGACCAGGCTTCCGCCATCCTCGTCAGGCCGGCCTGCTGGGAGATGTACACACCCAGGGCGTCGCGCGAGCCTCCGAAATATTCGGCCACGATCGCACCGATCAACGAGAGGACCACCGCCACCTTCAAGGCCGAGAAGAGATACGGCAGGGCGTTGGGCATCCGCACCTTCCGCAGGGTCGCCCCTTCCGGGGCCGCCATCGATCTCAGCAGTTCCAGCTTGTCGGCTCCGACGTCGCCGAGCCCCCTCGTCATGTTGATCATCACCGGGAAGAACACCATCACCGCCACGACGGTCATCTTCGAAACTGGGTTGGTGATGCCAAACCATTGATTGGTGATGGGAGCCAGAGCGACGATGGGAGCCGCCCCCATCGCCACGTAGAACGGCATGACCCCTTCCCTGATGACCACCCAGCGGGAGGCGGCGAACGCAGCCAGGACACCGAGCACGGTCCCCCCGATCAACCCTCCCAGGGCCTCGCGAAGGGTGAAGAACCCCGCCGCCCAGACGACATCCCACTCCTGACGCAGGGTCGTGATCACCTCGCTCGGTGGCGGCAACAGGAACCCCTGGATCCCGGCCACTCTGACCCACGCCTCCCAGGCAGCGAGCACCGCCAAAAACACCAAAGTCGGCGGTCCCCATTTGCGTAAGCGGATCATCGACTGCCCATCAGTCGACGCCGGCGCCGCGCAGGGTCTCGCGGACCTCGTTGAGCTTTTCGAAGAATCGAGGGTGCTCCCGGGTCTCGAACTCGCGCGGCTGGGGGAGGTCGATGTCCACGATTCCCGCCACCGTTCCTGGACGGGGAGACATGACCACGACCCGCGTGCTCAGGAACACCGCCTCGGGGATCGAGTGGGTGACGAAAACCACGGTGGTGTGGGTTCGCTGCCAGATTCGCATCAGCTCCATCTGCATCCGTTCACGGGTCATCTCGTCGAGGGCGCCGAAGGGCTCGTCCATGAGCAAGAGGGAGGGCTGCAGTGCCAGGGCGCGGGCGATCGCCACCCGTTGCTGCATGCCGCCGGACAGCTGCCACGGGTAGTGCTCACCGAACTCGCCGAGTTCGACCAGATCCAGCATCTCCCGGGCTCGTCGCTCACGTTCGGCCGGGGGGATGTTCATCACCTCGAGCGGGAGCGCGATGTTCTTCAAGACCTTGCGCCAGTCGAGCAAGGTGGCTTGCTGAAAGACCATTCCGTAATCCCGGTCGCGGCGCGCCTGTTCGGGCGGCTTGCCGTTGACGGTCACCTCGCCCGAAGTGGGAGGGGTCAGATCGCCGATGATGCGGAGCAGCGTCGACTTCCCGCAGCCGGACGGTCCCAGCAGCGACACGAACTCTCCCTCCTCGATCACGAGGTCGATCGCGGTCAAGGCGGTGGTGTCGGCGTTGCGTCCCTTGAACGTCTTGCCGACGCCGTGCAAGCCGACCATGGTTGTGGTCATGCCGGCCTCCGGCGCGAGCGCGGGATGACGAGGCGCTCGGCCAGGGCGATGAGGGAAACGAAGACGATTCCGAGGAGCGCCGAGAAGAGCACGGCGGCGTAGAGCTTCTCGGGTCCGCTCAAGTAGTAGTACGCGAACGTCAAGAGCTGGCGGCCGAGGCCGTCGGGCAGGCCACTCGGCAGCTCACCCACGATCGTTCCCACCACGCTCGCCCCCGCCGCCACCTTCAAGCCGGTGAACAGATAAGGGAGCGCGGCCGGGACTCTCAACTTCACGAACTCCTGCCCGGGAGTCGACGCGTATGAGCGGAATAGTTCGGTAGCGGTGGGTGACGGTGATCTCAGCCCGCGGACCGTGTTGATCGTCACCGGAAAGAAGGACAAAAACGCGGCGATGGCGGCGACGGCCACCCACAACGGCATGTTGGCCTTCCCGGCCCACAGAACCACCATGGGGGCGATGGCCAGGAGCGGGACGGTCTGGCTGGCCACCACCCATGGCATCAGACCCCGCTCGGCCAGAGAGGAGCGGACGAAAAGCAGGCCCAGGCCGAATCCGATGACGCCGCCGGCTGCGAATCCGACCAGTGCTTCCTTGAAAGTGACCCAGGACGCGGCGAGCAGGAACGCGCCGAGCGACTGCTCGGCACCTCTTCGGTTGGGCTCGAACAGGCTCCCGATGATCTGCGTCACATGCGGCATCGACCGGTCATCGGCGCGAACGGGGAGGCTGGTCTCGGTGAAAGGGATGGTCCCTCCCGTGGCGTCGCTCAAGAGCTTGTACCCCTCCCACAACCCGACCAGCGACAAGAGGATGATCAAGAAGCCGAGGATCGGGCGCAGCCGGGGGCGCCCGGATCCGATGACCTCGGACACCGGGGCAGCCGTCATCGCCATGGGTGCGGGAGATTAGGGCCGGCGGGCACCGGTCGCGACTCGCAAGGCGACAAACACAGAGATGCGGTCCCGGCGTCACAGCGGCGGCGACAGTGATAGTTTCTCTTCGTTGCAGCTAGTCGAGGAGGGATGTCTTGCATGTCTCAGTGACGGTCAACGGACGAGTCGTCGGTGGCGACGTGGATGCAAGAACCCTCTTGGTCCACTTCCTCCGGGAGAACCTCAATCTGACCGGTACCCACGTCGGTTGCGAGAGCAGCTACTGCGGTGCCTGTACGGTTCTTGTCGACGGAGTCAGCACCAAGTCCTGCACGATGCTGGCGGTCCAGGCCGAAGGGGCGTCGATCACCACTATCGAGGGGCTGGCCCAGAACGGCGCCCTCCATCCGGTTCAGGAAGGGTTCTGGGAGCGCCATGGCCTTCAGTGCGGCTTTTGCACCCCGGGCATGATCATGTCTGCAGTCGGACTGCTCGAACAGAACAACAACCCTACGGAGGACGAGATTCGCCATGGCATCGAGGGCAACCTCTGTCGGTGCACCGGCTATCACAACATCGTCAGGGCGATCGAGTACGCCGCTGCCAAGATGCGCGGTGAGACTCCGGCTCCGGCCGAATGGGAGGTGTCGGTATGAGCACTACCAGTGTCCTTGGCGGAGTCATCAAACGGCGTGAGGATCCAGCCCTCATCCAGGGCAAGGGGATCTACGTCGATGACGTCAAAGAAGTCGGCATGCTTCACATGGCGTTCACCCGGAGTCCCTACGCACACGCCCGGATCAAATCGGTCGACACCTCGATGGCGAGCACGATGCCCGGGGTCGTCGCCATTTACACGATCGACGACGTTCGCTTCCTCGGGCCCTTGCCGGCGCAGGTCCCGATCGGCAAACTCCGCCCTCTGCTCGCCGATGGTGTGGTCAAGCACGTTGGCGAAGCCGTGGTCCTGGTAGTGGCCGAGTCTCCGGCCCAGGCGGAGGATGCGGCCGAATCCGTTCAGGTCGACTACGAACCGATGAAGGCCATCGTCGATCTCAAGGAAGCGGCGTCCAACAAGGTCAAGGTCCACGACGACCTGGAGTCGAACATCCTCCATAGCTGGACCTATCACGGCTATTGGGACGCGCTGGGACTCGAGTCACAAAAGCCAAAAATCGAAGCGGCCAAACAACGCGAAGACGCGATCGTGATCTCCCAGGAGATGGTCAATCAACGGTTGATACCCGTGGCCATCGAACCGCGTTCGGTCATGGCCATTTGGAACGGCGGCTACGAACGGTTCAATGTCCAATCATCGAGCCAGATTCCTCATGCTCTTTCAGGAGCAATCGCCAAGACCTTTGGCCTGGCTGCCAACGCGGTCCACGTGGTTGCCCCTGAAGTCGGCGGGGGGTTCGGCTGCAAGCTCAATGTCTATAACGACGAGATCCTGGCCTGTTTTGCGGCTAAGGAGCTCGGTCGTCCGGTCAAGTGGACCGAGGGCCGGCGCGAGGCGGCCAATTCGACGATTCAGGGAAGGGGCTGGGTGGCAACAGCCACCCTGACGGGCACCAAAGACGGCGAGATCCTCGGCTACGAGATCGACGGACTCGCCGACATGGGCGCCTACACCCAGAACTTCACGGTAGCGATTCCCTTGTTGGGATTGTGGGTGGCATCGGGCCAGTACACCTTCCCGACCCATTTCCAGATCGATTGCGTCGTCACCAACACGATGACGACCGACGCCTACCGGGGCGCAGGTCGGCCTGAGGCGATCTACTACCTGGAGCGGATCATCGACATGTATGCCCATCAAATTGGGATGGATCCACTAGAGGTGCGCAAGAAGAACTACTGGAAAGCTGATCAGTTCCCGGCTCAGATGGGTTGTGGCTTCTCGCTCGACTCGGGCGACTACGGGGCCTCAGCCGAGGCCCTCGCGGAGAAAGCCGACTATGCGGGCCTCCGGGCAATGCAGGAGAAAGCGCGGGCGGAGGGCCGCCACATCGGCATCGGGGTCTCGTCTTATGTCGAGGTGTGCGGGTTCGGGCCGGCCGTCCTGGCCGAGATAGGTTTTTCGTGGGCCAACTACGGGCTGCCCGCCTCGTTCAACGGTTCCGGGCTGGTGCGAGTCAATCCCGATGGGACCGCCACCGTTCTGATCGGGACCGGGCCCTCCGGCCAGGGCCATCAGACCACGTGGGCCCAGATCGTCTCCGGCGGACTCGGGATTCCGATCGACAACATCAAGGTGTTTCACGGCGACACCGCCGAGTCTCCCATGGGGGTTGGCACGTTCGGCAGCCGGTCGATCTCAGTCGATGGGGCCGCCACTCACAATGCGACGGCCAAGATTCGCGACAAGGCGGCCAAGATCGTCGCCCATTTGCTGGAGGCTTCGGAAGAAGACATCGTGTTCGCCGATGGCCAGGCCCATGTGAGCGGATCACCGGAGAAGTCCGCCTCGTGGGCCGAGATCGCCAAGGCTGCCTATCAAGCGCACATTGCTCCTCCGGGCATGGAATCGGGCCTGGAGGCGCACGGGTGCTTCAGCCCCGGCAACGCCACCTGGCCGTTTGGAACGCACCTGGCTGTGGTCGAAGTGGACCCGGATACGGGCAACGTCACGCTGCTGAAGTACGTCGGCGCCGACGACTGCGGGAATGTGGTCAATCCGATGATCGTCGATGGCCAAGTCCACGGCGGGATTGCCCAGGGTGTGGGCCAGGCGCTGTTCGAGGACTCGATCTATGACAAGGAGGGAAACTGCCTCACCACTTCGCTGGTGGACTACATCATTCCAACGGCGGGTGACCTTCCCCTGTTCGATCTCACGAGGACTGTGACTCCGAGCCCGGTGAACCCCCTCGGGGTCAAGGGGATCGGGGAGGCAGGCACGATTGCCTCGGCTCAGACGATCGTTAACGCGGTCGTGGACGCCCTGACCCCCCTTGGGGTCAAACACATCGACATGCCTTTGCGGCCCAGGCGGGTCTGGGAAGCAATCCAGGACGCGGCACGGCACCGGGACTCCCACTCGATGGCCAAGAGCTGAAAGGAGCCAGGGATGTACCCCAGATCATTCGACTATGTAGCGCCCGCCAGCATCGACGATGCGGTGTCCGCGCTGAAAGGGTCGGCTTTTGCCAAGGTGCTGTCGGGTGGGATGAGCCTGCTTCCGCTGATGAAGCTGAGGCTGTTGTCGCCCGATCTGGTGGTCGATATCGGGCGAATTCCCGGTCTCGACACGATCAGGGACAACGTCGACCATGTAGCCATCGGAGCCCTGGTCCGGCACCATCAGACCGCGGCCTCGGGAGCCGTTCCCGACGCCCTCAAGACGGCTGCCGCCTGGACCGGTGACGTCCAGGTTCGTAACCGGGG
>DATEEG010000118.1:0-2500 GCA_035281305.1 Acidimicrobiia bacterium
TCGGGATCCGAGCCGCGCAGGCTCTTGATGAACGCCGAGATGACGTCGTAGTGCTGGTCTCCCGTCTTGTCGTAGCGAATAATTCGACGCTGCAGAGCCTCTTCGACGTCCGGTTCGTCGATGACATTGCTCTGGCGTCCGGCTGCCAGAGTCGCCGCCACCTCCAGTGCGTTCAGAGTCAGACGGGCATCACCCCCGGTTCGGGCGGCGAGTTCGGTTCGGGCGGGAGCCGTGATCGTGAGCCCCATCGCGCCGACCCCGCGCTCGCTGTCCGACACGGCGCGGTCGATGAGCGCCTCCAGGTCGTCAGGCTGCAGGGGCTGCAGTCTGAACAACGTCGACCGGGAGATCAGCGGTGAGTTGACTTCGAAGAACGGGTTCTCCGTCGTCGCTCCGATCAGAATCAGCGTGCCGTCCTCGACTCCAGGCAGAAGGGCATCCTGCTGATTCTTGGCAAAGCGGTGGATCTCATCGAGAAACAAAACGGTGCGCCGCTCGTCGGTCTCGAGGCGATGGCGGGCCCGGGCCAGGACCTCGCGGATGTCCTTGACGCCGGCCGACGTCGCCGACAGCGTCTCGAAGACGGCATCGGTGTGGTTGGCGACCAGGCGGGCCAGCGTGGTCTTGCCGGTTCCGGGCGGCCCCCACAGAATCATCGAGACCGGTCGGCGCTGCTCGACCAGCCGCCGAAAGGCCGCTCCCGGCCCGAGCAGGTGGGCCTGGCCGACGACCTCATCGAGGGTCTGCGGGCGGATCCGAGTGGCCAGTGGTGCGATGCCGAGAAGTGTCTGCTCCGCCCTCGCCGAGAAAAGGTCGGACACCGTCAGGCCCCGGCGTCGAGGTTGGGGGCCTGGGGTTTGGGGGTCGGAGCAAGCCTGATTCCCAGTTCTGCCAGTTGGGCCGGATCCACCTCGGTGGGAGCCCCGGTCAGGGGGTCGAGACCCGTCTGCGTCTTGGGAAACGGAATCACCTCTCAAATGTTGGCCTCCTCCTGCAAGACCATCACCAACCGATCGATCCCGAAAGCGAACCCTCCGTGCGGCGGGGTGCCGTATCGCAAGGCCCGCAGGAACCAGCCAAACCGGGCCTCCTGCTGGTCCGGCGAGATCCCGAGCATGTCGAACACCTGGCTTTGGATGGCGGGATCGTGGATCCGGATGGAGCCCGAGCCGAGTTCGTTGCCGTTGACCACCACGTCGTAAGCACGCGCCAGGGCTTCCAGAGGGTGGTCTCTCATCGTGGCGACGTCCTGGGGGGACGTGAACGGATGGTGGGCGAAGGTCATGCCTCCCTCGGTCTCCTCGAACATTGGAAAATCCGTCACCCAGCAGAAGGCGAGATCCTTGTGGCCGGCGGGCTTGCCGAGTTGCAGTCTCAATGCGCCCAGGACCGTGACGGTCGTACGCCAGGGTCCGGCCACGAGTAGCAGGACGTCGCCTTCGTTCACGGCCAGCCCCGCCTTGATCGCTTCGATCTCGCCCTCGGAGAGGAACTTGGTTACGGGCGAACGCAACACGCCGTCGGCCTCGGCCACCATCCACACCAACCCGCCGGCCCCGAGGGACTTGGCCTCGGCGGTGAGAGCGTCGGCCACCGAGCGGGGGAATTGCCGCTGACCGGTGTTGATGCCCCGGACCACACCGGCGGCCTCCAGCGCTCCCGAGAACCCGCGAAACCCGGACCCGACGAAGGCGTCCGAGAGGTCGACGATCTCCATTCCAAACCTGAGGTCTGGCTTGTCGACTCCGTATCGATCCATTGCCTCCCGCCAGGTGATGCGCCGGAAAGGCAGCGCAAGGTCAACGCCACGAATCTGTCGCACGACCGCGGCGATGGTCGCTTCGATGGTCGTCTGGACCCCGTCCTCCTCCCAGAATGCTCCCTCCAGATCGAGTTGCGTGAACTCGAGCTGGCGATCGGCCCTGAAGTCTTCGTCCCGATAACAACGCGCAATTTGAAAGTATCTCTCGACCCCCGAGATCATCAATAGCTGCTTGAACAGCTGCGGCGACTGCGGCAGGGCGTAGAAGCTTCCGCTGCGAAGTCGACTCGGCACGAGGACGTCACGGGCGCCTTCCGGTGTCGAACGGATCAGCGTCGGTGTTTCGATCTCGAGGAAGCCCATGTCATCGAGAGTCCTGCGGATGGCGGCTGTAGCCGCCGATCGGGCGCGCAGGTTGGCCGCCATCCGGGGACGGCGCAGGTCGAGATAGCGGTACTCGAGGCGGAGCCTCTCTTCGGCGTCGACCCGGTCATCGATCATGAAGGGAAGGCCGTCGGCCGGGCTCAGAACCACGATGGCTGACGCGGCTACTTCGACTCTTCCGGTCGGGAGGTCAGGATTGACAGTGCCCTCCGGACGAGGGCGCACGTGGCCCGTGACCGATATGCAGTACTCCATGCGGAGGTCGGCGACTTCCGGCAGGGCCTCGGGGTCGGCGACAACCTGGACGATCCCCGAGGCGTCCCGCAGATCGATGAAAGTGATGCCGCCGTGGTC
>DATEEG010000119.1:0-4085 GCA_035281305.1 Acidimicrobiia bacterium
GTCTCCCAGCATCCCCGGCGGCCGCACTCACAAGGGCCCCCGTCGGGGACCATGGTCATGTGGCCGGCCTCCCCGGCGAACGACCCTCCCCGATAGACGCCGCCACCGGCGATGATCCCGGCCCCGATACCGGTGCCAAGCGTCAATACGACTGCGTTCTTCGATCCCCGGGCGGCTCCCATCCTCAATTCGGCGAGGGCGGCACAGTTGGCATCGTTGTCGACGACCACCGGGAGGCCCAGGAGGTCCGAGAGGCGCTGACGCATCGCCAGGTTCTCACTGCGGACGTGGGGACCCCACACGAAAACGCCCTCCGGCCAACGAACCAGACCGGCCATACCGACCCCGACCGACCCGGTGTCCGGCCCTCGCAGGGATGCGATCAGATCGACCACCTGTCCGATCAGCTCTCCTGGTGTCCCGGTATAGGGGACCTCGTCGTCCTGGCCGACAACCCCGTCTACTCCGAGCCGAACCGCCTTGATGGAGGTGCCACCGATGTCGATGCCGATCGAGTCCACGTTGCCGCTTACGCGCTTGGGGATCTGCGCTCAGAACGCACCACGCACCACGCACCACGCACCACCTGGATCACTCCACTTCGATCCTCTTCGATTCAGTCGGCTCCGGTTCCTTCCCGACCTGGGCCAGCTCGTCGACCACCGCTTCGATCGCCTTCAAACCTTCGACACCGGCACGAATCAGGTGGAACAATGCCCGCTTGCCGGCTCTGCGCAGGGCCGCAGCGGTCTCAGACTCGCTCATCCCCGCTTCTTCTTCTTTCCGCCCTTGGGCTCGAAAGTGACCCGGAGGAGACCATCTTCGAGCTTGGCCCTCGTCACCTCCCGGCGTCGCAGGGTGTCGGGGAGAACGAAGGATCGCCGATAGGGACCCACTTGCACATAAAGCTCGTGGCCGTGCCGGAACACCTCGAGGTCGGCCTTTTCGACGAAGGGGACCTTCATTTCCATGATGACCTCGCCGCCGATCTCCTCGACTCGAAACGGACTGTGGGCAACGAAGCCGGCCACCGGGTCGAGGTCTCCGTACAGCTCCCCGGCCATGTACCGAAGTCGGTCGAGACCCACCATTTCATCGTCGAAGAGCCGGAGTCGGAGTCTGGGGACATCGGCAAACGCGGCATCGACCGTATCGAGATGGCCTTTCTGGATTGCCCGCCACCGATCGAAATAAGGGTCGGAGACCACGTCGGGCAGTACCCGGTTGACGACGACGCCGTCGACCCCGTAACCGAACAATCCGAGATAGGTGAAGGTGCGGCGTGCTTCGTCGATCACCATCTTTTCGGGGTTGACTACCAGCCGGGCCGAGGTGATGGCCGGGTCCGCCAGAAGCTGTTTGATTTCCTCGATGCCGTCGAAAACCGACTGGGCCGCCTGAAACACGGTGTCTTCCGGGACCGGAAGATCGGTGAGCCGGGTCAAGAACGGGCGGGCTGCCTTCATCAGGCGCCTCTCGGCCGGCATCACCCTTTCGAAATACCAGGACAGAACCTCGGGCAGGGAAAGCAGCCTCAAGGTCTCGGCGGTCGGGGCGCAATCCACCACGACAACGTCGTAGTTTCCGCTGCGGGCGTGGCGGTTGACTTCGAGCAGCGCGAACAATTCGTCCATTCCGGGAAACACGAGGAACTCCTCAGCCTCGATCCCGCTGACGCCGCCCCAATCGAAAACCTGGAGGATCTGGTCCCGGATCGATCCCCAATGCCGGTCGAGCTGGGCCTGTGTGTCAATCTGCTGACCGACGAGATTGGTGGTGACGACGGTCTCCTCGTCGCTGAGCGCGACGGTCAAGGCGTCTGCCAGGGAGTGAGCCGGATCGGTCGAGGACACAAGGGTCCGATAGCCGCGGTCGGCGGCAGCCAGCGCGGTGGCGGCGGCGACAGTCGTCTTCCCGACCCCGCCTTTCCCCGTGACCAGGATTATCCGCATAGGGCTTCTTCTCCAAGTCGTTGGCGCCCCGGCCCATCGTTGTAGAAAGCGGTTCTATCTCGCACGGCACTGCTCTACTGCGAGCCGAGCGATTCCACCCTTTTCCTCAGGCCGCGCAATGCAGTGCCGACCAGTTGCTTCTCGGCCTGGCGGCGAAGGAAACCCGGGATCGTGAAGGAGGGTTCAACTTTGAGGCCATAGACGACCTCGGTGCGGCCGTCGGCAACCTCGTTGAACACATAGGAGCCCTCGAGCTCTTTCAGGTCGGGTCCCGGTTCCGCCTTCCACCGAATCGACGAAGGTTCGTCGTAGCTGTACACCAGTGTGTAGGCGATCTCTTTCACCATCCCGTCGATCACAAACCGTGCCCGGTGGGCACGGCCGTGGTCGTCGGTTTCGAGGACTTCGATCTCCTTGACACCGGTGGCCCATTGCGTATACCTGTCCAGGTCAGCGGCCACTGCGAACACCTCAGCCGGCGTCGCCTTGATTTCGATGCTTTCGACGGTTCCTTCCGCCATCACCAATCCTCTTCGCCGCTGTCCACAGCCCGATTCAAACCCGGGCCGAGGTTAGCGGCGGGCGAAAGTCATCTTCCGGACGCGGTTCAGGCGTGCGTCGAACTGTGAAAGGCCCGCTGACCCGAGTTGGGCTAACGACCGTTCGACGAGAAATGCATCCAGTCCTTGGCGGTGCTCCACCGACCGCCCCATCCCCATCCCATCTCACCGAAGGCCCCGACCGCGGCATCGCCATCGAAGATCATTCCCGGCCGCACGTTGCTGCGGTCGGTATAGGCGGTGGCGAGTTCGGGAGCTACGACCTCGCCCTTCAGATAAGGGTTGTGAAAGGGATTGATGTCGACGGCCAGGCCATACGCGTGCATCGACCAACCCCCCGATTGACCAACTGCGGGGCGGCACTCGAACGCTCCGGTCACGTTGCCGTCCCCGGTGGGGCGGGCGTCCATCTCCTCCTGGTCCTGGACCCGCATCTCCTCGATCGGAAATCGTATCTGCCACAGGCGTCGGAAGACCTCCACGACACCGTCGGCAAACTCAGCGGCCACCAGCATCTCCCCGGTGTGGGCCAGGCCATCGAAGCCATAGAAGCTCATCGTCAGGTAGGTGAGGCCTGCCAGTGTGACGGGACAATCCTCACGCCACGACGAACGCTCGGCCACGTCGAGCGGAACCGGGCCGGCCGTCCATTCAAAAGCCTCGCTCCGGGGCGGTGGCAGAAGATCCGGGCTCGGGAAGCGCCGGTTGACCAGTTCGGGCGGCGTTGGCTGGGGAATCCCAAGTCCGTCCGGCCGCAACTCGAGGAAACGGGTCCCAATCCAATCAGGTCGAACCGTCCCTGGATCGGGTGCCACGGTCGTCGATGTGGGAACGGTGGTTGTAGCAGGAGCAACAGTGGTGCTGGTGGTGGTTTCCGGTACCTGGTACGCGGTGCCTGTTGGAGTCGAAGAAGCGGAAGCTTCTGGCAGCGTCGACCCGGAACAACTGACCAAGGCGGCAAACAGCACGCACCAGGCACCCCGCACCAGGCACCACTCTCTCACCACTCGAAGATCACCGGCCGTTTGGTTGCTCTGAAGTAGCCCACATTTTCACACCGGGTCTTTCCCACCCGCCACGTCGAGGCCTGCGGCTGGTGGACATCCCCGTAGAAGTGGCGAATCGGCTGGAATGCGCGCAGGTATTCCAGGATCGGCTCGGAGCTTCGCTCCCGCCGCCCCGTGATCACGTCGGTGCACAACGAGTCGATGGCCGGCGGTAGGTGCGAGCAGAGGATGTCCACGGGCCCGATCGCCTCCAACTTGCGGACCATATCCTCATCGGTCACTTCCCCGGCTCCAGCCATGGGAGTGGCGATGCCACCGCCCACGAAGCCGAATCGGAGCCCGCCGATCTCGGCGACTTCGCCGTCGACGAACTGCATGGTCGCCGGCAAAGAGTCCTTGAGAAGCGCGGGGTTGTCGACGTTTCCATATGTGCAGAATCCAACCGCCGACGACAGGGCCTCACGGCACCGTCCATAGGCGGCCACCACCGCCTCGTCGATGGCAGCCCGGACCGCATCTCGCCTATCGCCCACAACCTCGATCCAGGCCTGACGCATGGCGGCGTA
>DATEEG010000120.1:0-7741 GCA_035281305.1 Acidimicrobiia bacterium
CGCCGCCGGCCGCCCGGCAATACCGACAACCGACCGAGCCACCGCACCCCGACCGCCCCGAACAGCGGCGCCCCGCAGGAGAACCACAACACCCTGTCCCATCGCCGATTCTTCTCCCCGACAAGCACGAACGCCGAAGCCGACGAATACCGCAAGGATCTTCCCTGCCATCGCCGATTCTTCTCCTGGACAAGCACCGACGGAGTTCTCGCGCCCCTACGAGCCGATGGTCGAATGTCGGCACTGCCTACGTAGACGGCGGCTCCAGTTCGGCCAGATGTTCACGCCAGTGGGCGGTGATGGCTTCTATCCGTTCCGGGCCTGTCATGAGGGTTCCGTCCGGCCGCTGTAGGCAGGGACGGTCGAGGTCGGGGGAGTTGGCGACGGCACGGTGGAGGCGGGCGTGAGCCTGGCGAACCTGAACCATGAGCTCATCGAGAGTCTCGCCTTCGTGAAGGATCCGGCATATCTCGTTGATGGTGTCCCAGTCCGCCGGGACGGTGAAGACCGGGCCGCCTACCCCAACCGACTGGATACCCCAGGCGGAGGCTTCGTGAAAGTAGATGAAGTGCATCAGCACATCCCGGGCCTGCCAATGGTCGATTCGGGCCTCACTCGTCCTGCCAGGGCCATCGAAGTAGTCGAGAGTCCTGTTCACAACGTCGTCCAGGTCGGCCAAGGCCGGGTTCAAGGGGATCATGCGCCGTATCGTAAGAACCCCTTGCGTCACCCCGGTAACCTTCTCGACCCACATGGATCTTGAACAGCTCGTCGACGCCGCCCTCCTCAAGGCTACGAACGCGACTGGCGCCGCGGAGCTAGACGCGGTCGAAAGCGAGCTCACCGGCCGATCCAGTCCCATCGCCGACGCCCGACGCCAGCTCGGCAAGATGCCGGCCGAGGAACGCCCGGCGTTTGGCGCCCGGGTCAACGAGGTCACCGAGAGGGTGAAGGCGATTCTCGCAACCCGGAGAGCGGAGTTGGTCCGAATCGAAGCGGATCGATTGCTCGAGGACGACAAGGTTGACGTCACGCTCGAGGCCTGGACCGTCGCCGCCGGGACCGAGAATCTGATCCAGCAGACCATCGACGAGGTGAGCGAGATCTTCATTGGCCTCGGCTACAGGGTGGCGGAGGGGCCGGAAGCCGAACTCGGTTGGTACAACTTCGGGGCTCTCAACACCCCGCCCGACCATCCGAGCCGACTCGAGTCTGACACTTTGTACCTCGATTACGGCGACCCGGCCGACGAGATCTTGCTGAGGACCCAGACGTCTCCGATGCAGGCGCGGTACATGGAGTCGTACGAGCCCCCGGTCTATGTCGTGGTGCCCGGCAAGACCTATCGGGCCGATCCCATTGACGCTTCCCACCTGCCGGTCTTCCACCAGATCGAAGGTCTGGCCGTCGACACGAACATCACTGTGTCTGACCTCAAGGGCACCCTCGCCTACTTCGCTCGCGAGTTCTTCGGGCCACAAGTCGTCATCCGGCTGCGCGCCCACTTCTTCCCGTTCACGGAGCCGTCGGCCGAGCTCGACGTGTCGTGCTTCGTCTGCGGAGGGAGCGGGGTCAATTGCCGCCTGTGCAAAGGCTCGGGTTGGCTGGAGATGGCCGGTTGCGGAATGGTCGATCCGAACGTTTTCGAGGCCGTCGGTTATGACCCGGCCACCGTGACCGGATTCGCGTTCGGCATGGGCGTGGAGCGAATGGCGATGGTCAAGCACGGCATCTCGAATATCCGCCATTTCATCGACAACGACATTCGCGTTCTCAGGCAGTTCCGATGAAGGTGTCACTGCGCTGGTTGGCCGACTACATCGACTTGCCCACCAAGGATCCCGGCGAGCTGAAGTACGTACTCGATCTCATCGGTCACAAGGTCGAGAGCGTCGATGTTCTCGACGCCCGATGGACCGACGTCTTCGTAGCGCAGGTCGACGAGATCAGGCCGCACCCGAACGCCGACAAAGTCCGCCTCTGCAAGGTCAGCACGGGCCGTGAACAGATCGAAGTCGTGTGCGGGGCCTGGAACTTCGAGACCGGTGCGAAGGTTGCATTCGCGGTGCCGGGAGCAACGCTCCCGGACGGAATGGAAATCGGGCGCCGCCAGATCCGTGGAGTGGAGTCGGCCGGGATGATTCTTTCCGAGCGTGAGCTTGGTCTCGGCGACGACCACACCGGAATCCTGGTGCTCGACGCCGATGCCCCGGTCGGAGTCGAGTTCACTGAATTGGTCGCCCTTCCCGATGTCATCTTCGACCTCGAGATCACGTCCAATCGGCCCGACGCAATGTCGATGATCGGCATCGCCCGCGACCTTGCCGCGTATTACGACATTCCCTACAGCCTGCCTCCGACGGATCCGCCTACCTCGGGCGAAGCCCCCAGAATCAAGGTTCGGATCGAGGATCCCACCGGCTGTTACCGGTTCGTGGCGCGAGAGTTGCGCGGGGCGACGATCGCGCCTTCGCCATTTTGGCTGCGCCAGCGCCTGCGGGCGGCCGGAGTCCGGCCGATTTCCAACGTGGTTGACGTCACGAACTACGTGATGCTCGAGCTGGGCCAGCCCCTCCACGCTTTCGATCTCGACAAAGTCGCCGAAGAGTCGATCATCGTGCGGCGGGCCCTGCCGGGGGAACGGCTGGTAACTCTCGACGGAGTCGAGCGAACTTTGGTTTCAGACGATCTGGTGGTGGCCGATGCCGTCAAAGCCTCCGGTCTGGCGGGAACGATGGGCGGAGAAGAGTCGGAAGTCTCCGCTTCGACGAAACGGGTGCTGATCGAGGCTGCCGCCTGGGATCCGCCCACGATCATGTACATGAGCCGCCGTCACGGCCTTCTGTCGGAAGCCTCGCGCCGCTTCGAGCGGGGTGTCGATCCCAACCTGCCCCCCGACGCCGCCTCCCGCGCCGCGAGGCTGATGGTGGAGCTGACGGGGGGGACAACGCCGGCGGCTTTCGTCGACGAGATCGCCAGGATCGTTGAGCCGGGCCGGATCGAACTGAGTCTGTCCGAGGTCACCCGCATCCTGGGAGACGATGTTCCGTTGGCCGAGGTGGCACCGTTGTTGAGAAGACTGCGTTTCGGTGTTGAGGGAACCGACCCCCTTTCAGTCACCGTTCCAACCTACCGGCCGGACTTGACCCGTCCCGTGGACCTGGTCGAAGAGGTGGCTCGCCTGTTTGGTTTGGACAGGTTCGCAGAGACGGTGCCGACTGGTCCTGGAGGAGGCTGGACCGTCGAACAAAGGCGCCACCGGGCGGTGCGGCGAATCCTCACCGGCGCCGGCCTATCACAGGCCGTCAATTTGGCGTTTCTTGGTCTGGAGGATCTGGAGGCGTTCGCCTATCCGAGCGACCACGAGGGGCGCCAGACGATCGCCGTCAAGAATCCGTTGAACGATGAACTCTCGTCGCTGCGGACCTCGCTGGTGCCCGGTCTTCTGCGCTCTTTGCGATACAACGGGGCCCGTGGCCTCACCGACGTGGCCTTGTTCGAGATCGGACGGGTCTTTCACCACCGCCATTGGGACGAAGATTCCCGGGTGCCGGATCAGCCGGACCGCCTCGCTTTCGCGGCGACCGGTGGTTTGGGACCACGAGGTCTCGATGGTTCAGCTCGACCAACCGATGTGCATACGGCGACAGCTATCTGGAGGTTGCTCGGTAAGGGCTTGAATCTCGACTTCGAGTTGAAGTCGGCCGTCCATCCGGGTTTCCATCCGGGACGTACCGCGGACGTCTTCGTTGCTGGCCAACGAATCGGCCACATCGGCGAGATCCATCCCGTGACCGCGGCCGCCTATGACCTCGTGGGGCGGATCGCGGCCGGCGAACTAGACATGTCTCCAATCATTGCTCCGGTACCGGACTGGCAGATCAACGAGCCCAGCCCGTACCCACCAGTGGCATTCGACCTCGCTTTCGAGGTTCCCGCCGAATTGCCGGCTGCCGATCTGGTGCGAGCAACCGTGGCCCCTCACGCCGAGCAACTCGAGGAGGCTCGAGTGTTCGATGAGTACCGCGGTGCGAATCTGCCGGCAGGGCGCAAGAGCCTGGCAATCAGATACGTCTTCCGGGCCCAGGACCACACTCTGACGACCGAGGAAGCAGCCGACCTCCGCAACGATCTGATTGTCGCCGCCCAGAGCGTCGGGGCGACGTTGCGAGGAACTTGAAGTGAAACGCCTGCTCGGCATCGGTGACATCGAACCCACTGAGTTGCGAGAATTGGTCTCACTGGCTGCCAGGGTGAAGGCCGACCCTGGCTCGGTGGCCGGGGCCTTGACCGGGCGGTCCATCGGCTTGTTCTTCATGAAACAGTCCGTGCGGACATGGGTTTCATGTGACGTCGCCGCGATCCAATTAGGAGTGCATCCCGTCGTCATTCGCAACGAGCAGGTCGGATTGGGAACCCGGGAGACACCTGAGGACGTGGGTCGGGTCCTCGAGCGCTACCTCGACCTCCTCGGTATGCGGGTGTTCGACCACTCGGACCTCGAGCAGATCGCCGAAGTGGTTTCGGTACCGGTGATCAACCTCTTGTCCGATCGCGAACATCCCTGTCAGGCCATCGCCGACCTGCAAACCCTTGCCGAGCATCGCCCCGTTGAAGGATCGGTCCTGGCATATGTCGGTGACGGCAACAACACCTGCAACTCCTTGATGCTGGCGGCCGCGATGTCCGGCGTCTCGGTCAGGATCGCAACACCCGCGGGCTACGAGCCGGATCGTCAACTCCTGGCCGAGGCCCATCGCTTCGGAGACGTTTTGGTCACCAACGACCCCAAGGAGGCCGTGGCGGGAGCAGACGCCGTCTACACGGACGTATGGGCTTCGATGGGCCAGGAATCGGAAGCCGGCGAGCGTCGCCGCATTTTCGCTCCCTATCGGGTTGACCTAGCGCTGTTCGAGTCGGCCGCCGCGGACGCCGTCTTCCTCCATTGCTTGCCTGCCCACCGGGGGGAAGAAGTGACGGACGAAGTCATGGACCATGCTCGCTCCCGGGTCTACGACCAGGCCGAGAACCGCTTGCACTCATTCAAGGCGATTTTGTTGAGAGCCCTGGGCTGATCTCCGCCTCTTTGAGGGCCAGGCTTCGTTCGTAGAGTTCAATAAACCGTCGGAGGCCGAATTACGCCGACGCCCGAGAGGCAATCCAACTGTGGCCCCAAGGCCCGACAAGCCCGGCTTGGAGAGCACGGTCCCGCCGTTTGGCCACGGCCATCTCTAGCGTTCCCGGTCGGTCGACCGAGGAGCTCGAAGATGACGGTCAGTGGGACACGACGGCGGTGGCGACATCCGGCGATGAAAAGCGGCGACGAGCTGACGAGGGGAGAGCGGGCCGCCGACTTACTTCGAAACGGTATGGGTTCGTGGGGTTTCGTGTTGATCGCGCTTGCGTTCCTGGCTGGTTGGATGATGGCCAACGGCACCGACGGCTTCGACCCCTATCCGTTCATCCTCCTCAACTTGATCCTCTCGTGCCTGGCGGCGTTGCAGGGAGCAATCCTCTTGATTGCCGCCAAGCGCGCCGATGCCCTCTCGCGCGACCTGGCTGAACACGATTACAAGACCAACCTCGAGGCCGTCGAGATCATCAAGGAGATCAGACGCCTGACTCTCGAGATCCATAGCGCCACCACCGGAGACAAGTGAGGAGGCAGTTCCCCCGTTTCCTCCTGGAATCCGCCGACCAGGCGGCTCCGCAGTTGCTGGGATGGCACCTTCGGAGCGTTGTTGGGGGGGCGTTGACCGAGGTGATTCTGACCGAGGTCGAGGCCTACTCGCCCGACGACCCGGCCAGCCACGCTTACAACGGGATCCGCCCGCGCAACGCCGCGATGTTCGGGCCCCCGGGAACACTGTATGTCTACCGATCCTACGGAATTCATTGGTGCGCCAACATCGTTTGCGGTGACGAAGGGATCGGAGCGGCGGTGTTGATCCGGTCGGGCGAGCCGTTCTCAGGAATCGAGCAGATGAAAAAGCGCCGGGGGCGGGAGTCGGACCTCCTGAACGGACCCGGAAAACTCACCCAGGCGCTCGGTATCGACTTCTCGCACAACACCATCGACCTGTTCCGCCCCGAGTCGCCGATCCGGCTGACCGAGGGGCAGGCGCCGGAAAGGATCCGGGCGACAACTCGAGTCGGGATCAGCAAGGCGGTCGAACGTCCCTGGCGCTTCGTCGCCGTGACCTGACGAAACAAAGCCCCTAGGCGCGCTCGAATCGCCTTAACCTTCCATCGCCGATGGCACCCACCCCCGACCTCAAACGTCTTCTGCGCCGCACCGACACCGTCAGGCCGGCTGACGAACTGGCGCCTCGCCTGGCCGAAGGGAAGAAACTCCGGGTGAAGCTCGGTCTCGACCCGACGGCGCCGGCCGTCACGCTCGGATGGGCGGTGGTTTTGCGCAAGCTTCGAGACTTTCAGGAGCAGGGTCACACGGCGGTCCTAATCGTCGGGGACTTCACCGCCCAGGTAGGTGACCCTTCGCAAAAGAGCGAGACCCGGCGCCGCCTTTCCGCCGAAGAAGTCCGTGAGTACGCCGGGGCCGTTCTCACCCAGTTCGAGAAGGTGCTGCTGCCAGAGCCGCTCGAAATTCGATACAACTCCGAATGGCTCGGATCCCTCGACATGACCGAGGTCCTCGAGCTCACGTCGACGGCCACGGTCGCCCAGTTGCTCGAACGGGGGGATTTCGCCAAACGGTTCGAGTCCAACTCACCGATCTCGGTCATGGAGTTCATGTATCCACTGCTACAGGGTTACGACTCCGTCGCGATCGAAGCGGATGTCGAACTGGGTGGGAGCGACCAGCTTTGGAACTTGATGATGGGCCGGGTGGTTCAGGAGAGATACGGCCAGCGCCCCCAGGTCGCAATGACCATGCCCCTGCTTCTGGGCACCGACGGGGTCCAGAAGATGTCGCAGTCCCTCAACAACTACATAGGGGTTGACGAGCCGCCCGGTGAGATCTTCGGCAAAGTCATGAGCATCCCCGACGGGCTCATGCCGCAGTGGTTCCGGCTCGCCACCGAGCTCCCCGACTCTGAAGTCGGCCGCGTGGTGGCCGAATTCGAGAATGGGACTTTGCACCCGGGACAGGCCAAGCGTCTCCTGGCCCGCTCTCTGGTCGGCCTCTATTGGAGCGAAGACGAGGCGGCGGAGGCCGAGGCGGCGTTCGATCGCCTGTTCCGAGATCACGAGGTTCCCACCGATGTTCCGACAGCGGTCCTGCCCGGCGGTGATCCCCTCCATCTGCCCTCCGTTTTGAGGGACCTTGGACTCGCCTCGTCCGGTTCGGAGGCCCGTCGACTGATCGACCAGGGGGCCGTCAAAGTCAATGGGCAGCGGGTTCACACCGAGGAGATAGCCCGGGCGGATCTGGTCGAGGCGGTCGTGCAGGTGGGCAAGCGTCGGTTCATTAAATTCACCGCATGATCAGACCGGCGCTGCTTCAGTGGCGCGGATGGGCGATCGCAACCACTTGACAGGCTGGCTGGACGAGGAGACGGCCGCGCATCGATTCAGCGGGGTCGCACTCGTCTGGCGTGATGGCCGTGAGATCTTCTCTTATGCAGGCGGACTCGCCAACAGGAGCCACCAGGTGCCAGTCGACGTGGACAGCCGGTTCGGAATCGCCTCTGTCACGAAAATGCTCACCGCTGTCGCTGCCCTCAAGCTCGTCGACGCTGGACTCATGGCGCTCGATCAGCCTCTCGTCGAGGTGCTG
>DATEEG010000121.1:0-4182 GCA_035281305.1 Acidimicrobiia bacterium
CTCAGCACGTTGCACGGCAGCGCTCTCACGTTCACGGTATTGGCGGTACTCGTGGCCTGCGCCACCAAGATCGTCGGCGGAGGTCTGGGAGCCCGGGCCGGTGGCCTCCCCAGGTGGGAAGCCATTGCCGTGGGAATCGGCCTCAATGCCCGCGGAGCGATGGAATTGGTCATAGCCGCCATCGGCCTGTCGATCGGACTTCTGAACGAAGCGACCTACGCCATGGTCGTGCTGATCGCGGTGCTCACCACCGTGATGACTGCTCCCCTGTTGAGGTGGGCGGTGGGGCGAGCCGACCAGGACGTTACGCGTGTCGAAGGCGATCGGCCCATGGCCGACCCTGGGAAGGAGATCTCCGCCTGAGGCCCGTCAGGCTTTTTGGGCCGGGTCCGCTCCTTCGTGCGGTGTGTGATACCAGCCCCGATTCCTAATGAAACGAGCCGGGATCTTCAGAAGGGGCAGCAGGATCAAAAGCGGATAGCGAACCAGATATCGGAACGCCACTCGGTCCCTTGCCAGGAATGGAAGCGGGGCCAGCAATTGAACCGCCGCCAACCCGGCCCACACCCACCACGTCCAGAGAGCGAGGCCCCAAGCGGATCCAACAGCGAGGAGGCCGCTGAGGAGGGCGGCTCCCATTCTTGACGGCTGCACCAGTCGCAGGGCGAGGTCCCAGGAAGCGAGACTTCGACGGCGGAGCAGGCTCGAGAGGTGAACCCGGGCGACGTGGCGTCGACCGGCCACCCAGCGGGAACGCTGTCGAACCGCCACCCTGGTCCCGGTCGGTTTCTCGTCGGACACGCGAACGTCGTGCAGCCACTGGACTTTGTGCCCGGCCAAGAACAGCCGCACACCAAGTTCTTGATCCTCCACGAGAGAATCCCCGAAGCCGCCGGCCGCAGCCAGAGCGGTTGCGGTGATGCACATGCCGGTGCCCCCGAGGTCGGCCGTCCAGCCCAGGTTGCGACGGGCCAGCTGCACCATGCGGTTGGACGCCCAGTACGAAAGGGCCGAGGCGGTGGTGATGAGAGACGCGTCGGGGTTGGCGACGTCGAGGTAGGTCTGATGAACGTGGCCTCCGGCATCGATCTCGTTGGACAATCGGGCAAGGAAGTCGGTTGGGATCCGGTTGTCGGCGTCGATGACGACCAGGGCCTCTCCGGCGGTCAGAGGCTCGGCCTCCAGGAACCAGCGCAGGACCTCCCCCTTGCCGTCGGGTCCCCCGGCCCGCTCCCAAACGTCGGCGCCCGCCGCCCGGGCCCGGGCCGCGGTTTGGTCGGTGCATCGGTCCGCCACCACCGAGATCGTGTACAGGTTCGGGCGATAGGAGAGGCTTTTGAGGTCACCGACGAGGTTGGCGACCACCATTTCTTCGTTGTGAGCCGGGATGACGATCCGAAAGCGCCGCTCCCGGGGGCCGGGGGCAGCCCTGGTGGGGTCGCGCCAGCCCGCCGTTGCTACCGCCAGGTTGTAAACGATGAGAGCGGCCAGGAGTATCTGTCCGGCCCACAGGAGACCACGTAGCATGCAGTACGAGGTTAAGCGGGCACTCCGCTCAGTCATGACCGGTCAAATCATTTTCAATCCCAAGTCAATCGCGGTCGTGCTGGGCACCAGGCCCGAGATCGTCAAGCTTGCCCACATCATCAGGATGCTGGGTGACGCCGCCCGGGTCATCCACACCGGACAGCACTATGACCCCAACCTCTCTGAGACCTTCTTCCAAGAGATGGAGTTGCCGCCCCCCGATCTTTTCCTCCAGGTGGGTGGCACCTCCCGGGGCCATCAGATCGGAGAAGGGGTCAAGGCCCTTGACGCCTACTTTGCTACAGACCCGCCGCGGGCGGTCGTGGTTCAGGGCGACACCAACGCCGTCACGGCCGGGGCCCTGGCGGCCAATGCACGCGAAATTTTCCTCTGCCACATCGAAGGCGGTCTGCGAAGCCACGACCGCGCGATGCCGGAGGAACACAACCGGGTCATCACCGACCATCTGAGCGATCTGACCTGTGCCCCCACCGATGTAAGTGTTGACAATCTGTTGAGGGAGGGGATCCCCCAAGACCGCATCGCCCTCACCGGCAACACCATCGTCGAAGCGGTGCAGCACCTCATGCCTTCGCCCGATGAGCGAGCCCGGATACTCGCTAAGTACGAACTCACCGCCGGGAGATACGCCCTTTCCACATTTCACCGGCCGGAGAACGTCGACAACCGCGAACGATTCGCCGCCATTCTCCACGAACTGGCCACCCTGTCGATCCCGGTGCTGCTCCCCCTTCATCCAAGGTCGGTCGCAACCGCTTCGGCCTTCGGCCTCGACGATTTGCTGGCCAAGATCAGGGTCGAAGAGCCGATCGGGTATAGGGAATTCCTGGCCCTCGAAGCCGAGTCGGCCGTGATGGTCTCCGACTCTGGTGGAATCGCCGAGGAAGCATCGATCGTCAAGCGACCTGTCGTGGTGGTCAGGAACTCCACTGAGCGCCCCGAGGTTATGGGCACTTTCGCCACACGGGTAGCGGCCGGCCCGGCGATCGGCGCCGAGGCCCGACGCATGATCGACGAGGGTTGGTTCCACCTCGAGGACATCCCCTCGCCGTACGGAGACGGCACTGCCTCCCAAAAGTCCCTCGAGGCCCTGGCGAACCGCCTCTAGACCCTTCTTGTGACGGTTGACCAACCGCCACGGTGGTCAACCGTCACGAGAACAGGCCTTAACTTGTCTCCAAAAGGAAGACGCTGGCGGAACCGGTAGGGGCCGAGTAGGGGTTCGTTTCCAACTGGGTTGCTCCAGCGCCGTCGAGGTCGGGCAGTGACAAGCCGGCCACGGCGGTTTCGAACTGGGCGAGGCTGTCCTCGGCGCCACCATTCACATTGAACTGGTCGTTGGAGTCGTACGACAGCCGGAAGTAGTTGGAGGCACCAATCTGCACTACGTCGATGGTGTTGGCGCTGTTGTTGAAGGCGATCACGTCGAACTCGGTGTTCCCCGACAGGGTGCCGGCCGCCTCCACCCAGTAGTGGGTGAGATTGGCAACATCGGCGAATTCGAGGTCACCTGACTCCGAAGTGTCGCCGTCCCCGTCGAGATCGACCTCGGCATCGATGACATCGGGGCCGTCACCGGCCGCCACCGTGTAGGAGAACGTTGCAACCCCCGACGCGTTGGTGGCGGCCGAGCTGGGAGAGGCCGAGTCGAAGTTGACCACGGCGCCGTTGACTCCCTGCCCGAACTTGTTCTTAACGGTGACGGTGATCGTCGTGAAGCCTCCGAGCAGGGTGCTGACCTCGGTCTGGCTCAGGACGGCGGTGGTGACAACCGGTAGGTCGTCGTCCCACACCACGTTTCCGGTGTCGTTGAATTCGGCGGTTCCGTCATCGACGCCGTCATTGTCTTTGTCCCAGAAGGCCGTGACAGTGTCGGTCAGCGTGGGAGCATCGCCTCCCCCGGGATCGGCGGGACCGGTATAGGTCAGCGTGGCGCTTCCGTTGGCAAGGGTTTGGACGGTCTGGCTGAGAATCGTGGTGCCTGCCCGTTCGACGATGAAGCGGATCGCCTGGTTGGCCATCGGAATGCTGACACCGCCGGCACCGGTCAACTGGGCCGTAATCGAGCCGGAACTCCCGTATTGGGCGAGCACCGAAGCCGGGAGGTTGAGACCGGTCGGCGCCGGACCCCACGTGAGTTGGAGCAGCACCTCGCCGCGGACATCTTGAAGATCGAAGGTCTCCCCGATCTCACCCGTCCAAATGTAGATGTTGTCGACTTCCTGGATAGCGGTGTGGGTCAGATTGAGGGTGATGACACCGCTGCCGTTGGTCACGGGGTCGCCGTTGTCGAGCACGCAGTTGGTGCCGGTGGCCTCGTCTCCACCTCCGATGTCGGCGTCGGCGTCGAGAATGCAGCGACCGTTGCCATCAAGGGAAGAAGCGACGAAGACGTCGACCCGGCGTCCGGCTGCGAGGGTTCCGTTGGGATTCCTCACGGTGATCGTGAGGACGACGGTCGTACCGCCCTGGGCGAAGGTGTTCGACAACGCTCCCGTGATTCGGAACGGAACGCCGCCGGCGGTTTCGAGCCCCCGGGCCAGGAAAAGCGCCATTTGCCAGCGAGCCACCTCGAGGTTGGGGGCGAAGGTCGTGGTGGTGGTTCCCAGGGAGATGCCCAGTTGCCGAAGCTGG
>DATEEG010000122.1:0-8586 GCA_035281305.1 Acidimicrobiia bacterium
CCCCGTCAAAGCACTCTTGGCGGTGCCCAGGTCATTGGAGCCACCCTCATCGGCCGGCTCGCGGCGACCCATGGGGTCGCCATCACCCTGCTGTCGGTCGGGATCCGGGAGGACCGAACCCAGGTGAACGACTTCTTGAACCAGGTGGAGCCGCTTTTCGGTCCCAACACGGCGGTCAGTCGTCGAATCATCGAGTCGTCGAACCCGGTGCAGGCCGTGATCACCGAGGCCGAACACGACTACGACCTCGTCGTCCTCGGCGCCACCGAGATGGACTCCACGGCCGAGGCCCTCTTCGGAGGAGTTGTCGACGAGATCGTCCGGTTGGCTCCGGTCTCGTCTCTAGTCGTGCGGGGAGGCCCGGTCCCGGCCGGATGGCGGCCCCGACGAATCGTCTTGCCGACAGACGGAACCATGGCCTCCCGGCGGGCTGCCGAATTGGCATTCGCCGTCACCGAACCGGATGGAATGGTGACGGTGGTCCATGTCGTGCCCAAGGAGACCAGCGCCGTGACCGCGGTGATGGCCGATGAGCCTGCCACCCGGCTCGAGATCGGCCATCAGATCGCCGCTGACCTTCGCCGATTGGGCGAGTCCTTCGGAGTGGCGACGGAGACCGAGGTCAGAATGGGGCCTGAGCCGGAGGAAGCGATTCTCGAAACAGCCCGACGGATCAACGCCGATCTGGTCGTTCTGGGAACCTCGGTCCGACCGGCTTCTCAGCGATTGTTTCTGGGCCCGAGAGTCGAGAGAGTCCTGGCCTCGTGCCCGTGTCCCGTGGTGGTGTTCAATACGTAAACCCGTTTTGCGTGGTGCGTGATGCGTGGTGCGTCAAATCCGAGAGAGGCGCCCGCCGACGACTGATCTGACGTAGAACGTCCGAACGTTTCTGAACGCACCACGCAATACGCATAACGCATAACGCTCCTACAGGCTCACCAGCCAGGCGGCGCCTCTTACTCCGCTGGAGTCTCCCCAGCGGTTCTGGACCAACTTGGTGAGAACCGCATCGCTGAAGACGTAACCACCCCAGCGCTCCGGCACCTGCTGGTAGAGCTCTTCGACGTTGCTCATGCCGCCCCCGAGAACGATCACGTCCGGGTCGAGCATGTTGATGACTGTTGCCAGCGAGCGGGCCAATCGGTCGATGTAAAGGTCAAAACTCTTCATGGCGCGGGTCTCCCCGGCCCGCGCGGCTTCGACTATCTCAGGAGCCGACCTCCTTCCCCGATTGCTCTGATCGTTGGCGGCAAAGCCCGGTCCGGAAAGGAACGTCTCTATGCACCCACGCTTCCCGCAGTAACAGAGGTCGCCGGGGAGCTCGTCAGGGCGCGGCCAGGGCAGTGGGTTGTGGCCCCACTCACCCGAGATCGCGTTGGGACCGACCAGAGCCGCCCCATTGACCACCGCCCCTCCGCCGACACCGGTGCCGAGGATCACTCCAAACACAGTGCGGAATCCGGCCCCGGCTCCATCCCGCGCCTCGGAAAGGGTGAAGCAGTCGGCGTCGTTGCGAAGAATGACGGGGCGATCGAGTGCCGCCGCCAGGTCGATGTGGAGGGGGCGACCGTTCAGCGCCGGGGAATTGGAATTCTTGATGAACCCGGTCTTGGGACTCAGTGCTCCCGGAGTTCCCACCCCAACGGTTCTGAAAGTCGGGGCCGCGATGGCATCCATTTCCTCGACCAGCACGCGGATGGTTTCGATGGTGCCGTCGTAATCGCCGGAGGGGGTCGGCAGGCGGCGCCTACCCAGTTCGATGCCGTTCGTCCCCAGAACCACCGCCTCGATCTTGGTACCACCCAGGTCGACCCCGATGCGATTCATCGTCAACCATCTTGGCCGATCGCGTCCTATCTCGCGGCGGGAGGGTAAACCTCGGCCAGAAGTTCATTGAATGACCTGGTCGGCGCCAGCACGTAAGCACCGCCCGAGGTCACAAAGTCACGGACTGTGACCGAGATCCGATTGACGCTGTCCCGGGTTACCCCCCGGTATCTCCAGGCGGTGGCCACCACGTCCCCGAAGGACCACCCTGAGTCCACCCGGACCGCTCCAGCCACCGCCGAGAGAGTCGAGTCGAGCGAGCCGAGGGAACCAAACGAGGCCAATTTGCCGGCCAACTGAAAGAGAACGTCCTGCTGCCGGGACTGACGGTTGAAGTCCGAGCCGGCCACCACCTGCCAGGTCCCATCGATCAACTGCTCGGTGTGCCTCGATCGGACCCACGCCAGAGTCGTATAGCCGTCGGCCGCGACGCACCCGCCCGGTAGGTCGAGGCCCGAACGAGGATCACGTGCCGGGTTGTCAGTACAGACCGTCACGCCTCCAAGCGAATTCACCACCGAAGCGAACCCGTCGAAGGTCACTCGCGCTACGTGGTCGACCTCGATTCCGGTGTAACCCTGCACCATCAACGCGATCAGCTCGGTGCCGGAGGCGAAGCCCTCACAACCGCCGAGACCGGCATTGATCCGCGACCAGCCCTCGTGACAGGGATTGCGGACGTACAAGTCGCGAGGGATCGAAACGAGAATCGGCGCGCTCCCGTCGGTCGGCGCCAGGGCGAGGAGAATGGCGTCAGCCAGCACGCCTGAGGCGTCGCTCCCCACCCCCAGATATGCCTCAAACATATCATCGGGGAGAGGAGGGCTGATGGCGGCAGGATTCCGATACTCGGTCGTCTGCATCTCCGCCAGCCTCTGGGCCATCTCCTCTTCGAGCTCGAGGGTGGCTAACTCTTGCTGCGCCGCGGCGTCCAGTAGCCGGCGCTGTGACTCGGTGAGAGCGGCCACTTCTGCGGGGGTCCGGTTGTCGAGGGCCTCGGCTGCCGCCTGCGGATTGAAGTCCTCGGTGGCAACCGCTTCGAATGTGAACCAGAACCGGGAGGCGAGGAACGCCACGACTCCGAGGATGATCCCCGCAACCACCATCACGCCGACCCTGATCGGGTGGCGCTGTACGTAACGGACCAACTATGCCTCCGGTCTAGGTGAACGATGGTACGAGTCGCGAAGAGACGTTCTACGTTTTGAGGTCCACGTTTACGTCAAACCCCTACCTCGTGTCGTTGGTTCCGGGTTCGACCAGAACGCCAAAGCCCCGGCTACGTCAAGAGCAACACGGTTCCCGTGAAGTGGCCGGCCAATTTGCCATCGGCTCGCCGCACCAGCACCCGGTAGGTGGCCAGAGTCCGGCCCCGATTCACCTCCTCCACCACTGCTGACAGCGTGTCGCCGGGACTGACGGCGGCGCTGAAAACCATATGAGTGTCGATCGCCACGGCTGGGCCTCCGTACGAGTTCGAGTAAAGCGAGAAGGCACAATCCGCCAGCGAAAACAGGACGCCGCCGTGGAGCCCGCCGTGGAAGTTGGTCATCGACTCGGCAATGGCCATCTCGATTCGGATGTCCGACTCACCGACTTCGATCAGCTGAATGCCCAGCCCCGAGGCGTACTTATCGGTAGCCAGCAACTTTGCGACCCGATCGCGATCGATCACGTTTCCAGCCAGGCGGCAAATAAGGCCCGCGAGGTGCGGTCCAGGTGGGGCTCGGCCGTCACCACGGCCCGGGCGTAATCGTCGTAAGAGACCCCGGCGGCTTCGAGGAAAGGTCCTTCTTCTCGCCCCCAGGTCAGGGCTTGGTCACGATCGGCGTCGGGGTGGAATTGGACCCCCAGAGCCGACCCCAGTCGGAAAGCGTACGGAAATCGGTCGGTATGGGCGAGAAGTGACGCCTCGGCGGGAACATCGAAGGTGTCTTGATGAAGGGTGTAGACCAACGGGCCGGACTTCGAGACCACCGGGTCATCGCGACCGGCGGCTGTCAGGCTTATCGAGACGAGACCGGCTTCAGTCTCCGGGGCCCGGTACGCCTCTCCCCCGAGGGCATCGGCAATCAACTGGCACCCCAGGCATATCCCCAGGACCGGGACGCTCGCCTCGACGAGGCGGCGTATCCATGCCTTCTCCTCGTCGAGCCATGGATGCCGCCCGACGTCGTATGCGCCCATGGCCCCGCCCAGGATTACGGCCCGGTCAAAGTCGGTCCCCGGCACCCGATCGCCCTCCTCGAGATGAAAGCGTTCGACTACGGCGCCCGCCCGATCGAACGCGTCATCAAGGCGGCGAGTGGTCTGCGGGCAGTGATAGACCATTGCTACTCGCATGAGAGTGGGACAGTAACGCCACCGATAGGATGCCCATCTGGATTGGGACATCCGGTACGGGACGTCGGGACGAAGCGACAACGGGTAAGGCGGGACAGTGGAGCTTTCCAAGATCGGGTCGGGCAAAGTCAGGGACCTCTACGCCGTCGACGACCAGCGCCTCCTCCTGGTGGCCAGCGACCGAATCAGCGCCTACGACGTGGTCCTCTCCGACCCGATACCGGACAAGGGCCGGGTGCTCACCGGGCTCTCCCTCTTCTTTTTCGACCTTCTCGACACTCCCAATCATCTCATTTCGACTTCCCTGGACGACCTGGGAGAGGTGAGCGAAACGGATCTCGACTGGCTGAGGGGGAGATCGATGATCGTACGCCGGGCCGAAGTGATACCCGTCGAGTGTGTCGTCCGGGGATACCTCTACGGGTCGTCCTGGCGGGAGTACCGGTCTGGAGGCGGCCCTACCACCGAGCACCTCGGCCCTGGTCTCATAATGGGCGACAGGCTCAGCGAGCCCATCTTCACCCCCTCTACGAAGGCGTCCGTCGGCCATGACGAAAACCTCGACGAAGCGGGGGCCCGCAATCTGATCGGTCACGACCTCTACCAAACCCTGCGAGAACTGTCGATCGCGATCTATCGCAAGGCGGCCGACCACGCAGCTTCCAGGGGTGTGATCCTGGCCGACACCAAGTTCGAATTCGGGTTCGCCGGCGATGAGCTCCTGCTCATCGATGAGGTCCTCACTCCTGATTCTTCTCGCTACTGGCCCGCCGACCGCTGGTCACCCGGCCACGACGTGCCGTCCTTCGACAAGCAGTTCGTCCGCGACTGGCTCGACCAGACCGGTTGGGACCACAACCCTCCGGCTCCCTCGTTGCCGGCCGGTGTCATCGCTGGCACGCGCGACCGTTACATCGAGGCATACGAGCGGATCACTGGTGACGGCTTCACCGACTACCTGCAGCGCTTTGGAGCCGTGGACTGAGATGCGGGTCAAGGTTGAGATCGTGCGGCGGCCCGAAATTGCCGACCCCCAGGGGGTGACGGTTGTCAGGGCCCTGAGGGAACTGGGCTTCGGGGAAGTGGCCGAGGCCCGGTTCAATCGCACGATCGTCTTGGACCTCCACGGCACCGACCCTGTCTCGGCCCAGGCCCGGGTAGAAGAGATGTGCCGCCGGCTTCTGGCCAATCCGGTGATAGAGGACTTCGAGGTACAGGTGCTCGAACCATGACTGGCCCGCTAACGGCACCCCGGGTGGCTGTGGTGGTCTTCCCGGGTACCAACTGCGAACTCGACGCAGCACATGCCCTCGAACTAGCCGGGGCCAAACCGGACATCGTCTGGCATCGGCGAGCAGAGCTGGACGACTTCGATAGCGTCGTCCTTCCCGGTGGATTCGCCCACGGCGACTACCTGCGCACCGGGGCGATCGCACGGTTTTCACCGGTGATGGGGCCGGTGGGAGAAATGGCGGCAGCAGGCAAACCGGTCCTCGGGATCTGCAACGGATTCCAGATCCTGTGCGAAGCAGGTCTCCTACCGGGAGCGTTCATCGCCAACTCGGGACTTTCGTTCATCTGCCGGTTTGTCGAAGTGGAAGTCTCTTCCACGGCCAGCATGCTCACCCACGCTGCGGCGGCCGGTCAGGTGCTCCGGCTCCCCCTCAATTCCTACGAAGGCAACTACGTCGACCCCAGCCTGACTGGTCGAGTGGTTCTCCGGTACCGGGACAACCCCAACGGGGCCCAGGGTGGCGCTGCCGCCATCGCCAACGAGGCGGGAAATGTCGTCGGTGTGATGCCCCATCCCGAGCGTGCGTGCGAAGCGACTCTCGGGTCGGAGGACGGGATGATCCTGCTTCGCAGCTTTCTCGGTGCCCCCCGGCTCGAGCCCACCCGGTCGCGGTGAGCCGGGCACTATGAACGTTGACGACGACGCTCCAACGGATGAGGAAGGGTCAGAACCATCCGTCCACCGGCTCCTCGGCCTGACCGACGAGGAGTACGCCCGAATCCTCTCCACCCTCGGCCGAGATCCGCGCCCGGCCGAGCTGGCGATGTACTCCGTCATGTGGTCGGAACATTGCTCGTACAAGTCGTCACGGGTGCACCTCCGACGCTTTCCCACCACCGCGCCATGGGTCGTCGTCGGGCCGGGAGAGAATGCAGGAGTGGTCGACATCGGCGACGGCTGGCTCGCCGCCCTTCGTATCGAAAGCCACAACCATCCATCATTCGTCGAGCCTTATCAGGGAGCGGCCACCGGAGTCGGGGGGATCCTCAGAGACATCTTCACGATGGGAGCTCGGCCTATCGCCCTGTGGGATTCGCTTCGTTTCGGACCCCTTGACCAGGCCCGCAACCGCTATTTGTTCAAGGGCGTCGTGGCGGGGATCGCCGGATACGGAAACGCGGTCGGGGTGCCGACCGTCGGCGGCGAGGTCGGCTTCGCCGAGCACTACTCGGCCAATCCTCTCGTCAACGTGATGTGCCTGGGGTTGCTTCGCCCCGAGCAACTGGTTCTGGCAACGGCCGGGCCGGAAGGAACGGTGGCAGTGCTGCTCGGAGCCGCTACCGGACGCGACGGGATTGGTGGAGCGTCGGTGCTCGCCTCGGCGTCATTCGAGGACGAGTCGCCGAGCAAGCGCCCGTCGGTTCAGGTGGGAGACCCGTTCGAGGAGAAGAAACTGATCGAGGCCTGCCTCGAGCTTTATGAACGCAACCTCGTCGTGGGAGTTCAGGACCTCGGTGCTGCGGGATTGTCCTGTGCGGTGTCCGAACCGGCCGCGCGGGCCGGGATGGGAATGGAACTCGATCTCGACCGGGTCCATGTCCGCGAGCCCGGCATGACCGCGGCGGAGCTCCTGATGTCGGAGTCACAGGAACGGATGATGGCGTTCGTGCACCCGGATCATCTCGACGAGGTACTCGAAGTCGCCGAACGCCGCGAGATCCTCGCCTCCGTGGTCGGCAAGGTCATCAGCGGTGGACAGGTCCTGGTTTCCCATGCCGGCGAGCTGGTGGCCGAAGTTCCGGCGGTCTCGCTCACAGACGAGGCGCCCCTTTACGAGCGTCCCCTCGGCGAGCCCGGGTGGATGGAGGACCTCTGGGCGAACACGGTCAAGTTCATGGCTCAGCCGGCGATCGCGACTTCGTTGCTGCAGATGCTGAACGAGCCCGAGCTCGGCTCCAAGTCCTGGGTTTACGAGCAGTACGACCACATGCTCTTCCTCAATACGGTCGTGGGACCGGGCCACGACGCCGCGCTGCTGAGGGTCAAAGGGACCAGCCGCGGACTTGCCCTCACGACGGACGGCAACGGCCGCCTTTGCTACCTGGACCCGCGCCGGGGAGCGGCCCGGCTGGTGTTCGAGGCGGCACTCAACGTTGCGGTTGTCGGGGCCGAGCCGCTGGCGGTCGTCGACAACCTCAACTTCGGCAACCCTGAGAAGCCGGAGGTGATGTGGCAGTTTCGCGAAACGGTCGAGGGGTTGGCGGAGGCTTGTGAGTCTCTGGGGATTCCGGTCATAGGGGGCAACGTCTCGTTCTACAACGAAACCGACGGCCTCGATATCTACCCGACCCCGGTCGTCGGAATGCTCGGCCTGGTCGAGAACCTCGGTTCACCGGCGCCTCGACTCGATCGAGCGGAGGAGGGGATGGACCTCTGGCTCATCGGCCCGGAATGGTCGATCAACCTCGCCGGTTCGGCTTTTGAGAAGATCACCTTCGCCCATGTGGGCGGGCGACCGTCCCCTGCCGATCCAACGATGGCGAGGGCCGCCATTGCCTCGGCGCGCCTCCTGGCATCTGCCGGTTTGCCGGCGATCCACGACGTCTCCACCGGCGGGACCGCGCTCGCGGTGGCGGAGATGTGCATGGCCTCCGGCGTCGGAGCCACCGTGGCCTACTCCGATTGGCGCCATCTGTTCTGCGAAGACCCCCACCGTTTCCTGGTAGCCGCGACCCCCGAACAAGCCCGGACGGTCGAGTCGATCGCAGACGACCTCGGGATCCCCGCGGCCCGTATCGGCTCCTTCGGCGGCACGGAGATCGCCTTCGACCGCCGTGGAGTCAAGGCCGCCCTGGACCTGGAAATGGCAACGACGACCTGGCAGAACGCCGTCGAGGCGAGGTTGGTGTAGGGAGTCGGAAGACGGAAGACGGAACCCGGAAGACGGAAGACGGAAGACGAAAGACGGAAGCCGGAAGCCGGAAGGACCAAGCCTCCGAGCTTCAGACCTCGAACCTCAGGCTCGCGGCTTTCAGATCAGCGAAGGAGAGCCCACGGCCTACGATCCGAAATTTGGTCAGTCAGGCCCGGTGCACGGCAAATTCGGTCAATCGGTCCCGGTACTCGATCGCCAGTGACCATATTTCGTGAGAAGCGGGACCAGGTGACCAAATTGCGGCGAC
>DATEEG010000123.1:0-3132 GCA_035281305.1 Acidimicrobiia bacterium
GGCTATAGCCGGTGAGGAAGTTGAACAGATCGGAGAGATCCGCCCCGATCTCGGCGTCGCTCGTGAACAGCCCTAGATCTTCATATATGCGAGCTGTTGTCTCGTTGTAGTTGCCGGTGGCGACATGGCCATACCTGCGAATGGTGTCGCCTTCGTCCCGGACCACGAGCGAAATCTTGGTGTGCGTCTTGAGCCCCGCCACCCCGTAGACGACGTGCACCCCGGCATCCTCCAACCGCTGGGCCCACTCGATGTTGCGCTCCTCGTCGAAGCGCGCCCTCAACTCGACCAGGGCGACTACTTGCTTGCCCTCATTGGCGGCGTGGATCAGCGACTGCATCATCGAACTGTCACGGCTGGTCCGGTACAGCGTTTGTTTGATGGCGAGCACCCGTGGGTCCCGGGCGGCGGTGGCGATGAAGGCTTCGGTCGAGGCACTGAACGAGTCGTAAGGATGCTGTACCAGCAAGGCACCAGTCCCGATGACCCGGAAGAAGTCCGGGTAGACCCCGTCGATGGGGGCGAGGCGGGATGGAATGACACCGTTGAACGGCTCGTACTTGAGATCGTCGCGGGGAAGCGAGGTCAGGGTGAAGAGTCCACCCAGGTCGAGGGGCCCCTCGACCCTGTACACCTGATCTTCGGTGGCACCCATTTCCCGCAGGAGCAGGTCGAGGAGGTCAGCCGAAAAGTCGGGCGCGACCTCGAGACGAACGACCTTGCCGAAGCGGCGCCTGGTGAGCTCGCTCTCCATGGTGAGCAGGAGGTCGCCGCTTTCGTCTTCGTCGTCGATCTCGATGTCCGCGTTCCGCGTCACCCGGAAGGGATGGTTGGCGACGATCTCCATCCCCGGGAACAGCTCACCGAGATGAGCGGCGATGAGTTGTTCCAGCGGGACGAAACGCTCGCCGTCGGGCAGGACCACGAACCGGGGAAGGATCGGCGGGACTTTGACGCGGGCGAACCTGGTGACCTTCGACTCCGGATGCCGAACGACCACGGCCAGGTTCAACGAGAGATTCGATATGTAGGGAAACGGATGAGAAGGATCTACCGCCAGCGGCGTCACCACCGGATAGACCCGCTCGCGGAATTGGACATCCATGTAGTGGCGGTCTTCTTCATCGAGGTCGCCGTAGTCGGAGAATCCGATGCCGGCCGCCGCCAGGCGCGGGGCGATGTCCGTTATGAAGACCTTGCCCGCCCGTTCGTAATGCCCCTGCGAGACCGACCGCACCGCTTCCAGCGTCTCATGCGGCGTCAACCCGTCCGGCGTCGGCGTCCTGATCCCCCGGGCCACCAGTTCATGGAGGCCCGACACCCGCACCTGGTAGAACTCATCGAGGTTGGAGGACCAGATGGCCAGGAATTTGGCCCGTTCCAGCAAGGGGACCGAGGGGTTTTCGGCGAGAGCCATCACCCTGGAGTTGAAATCCAGCCAGGAGAGCTCGCGGTTCAGGTATCGGTCGTTCACGGCAATTCGACCATTCTGATCGGCTTTGGTGGCCAACGAGTGAACAAAAACCAATCAGTACGTGATTGTGGCAAGGCGTTGGTTGGGCGGCGTGACACCCGGGCAGGCTAAGGCGCCAGTCCGCCGCTGAGAAAGGCCCTCAACTCGGACGTCACTTCCGCCAACCGATTAGGAGCCGAGATCACCGCGCGGGCGGCGGACATGATCGTGTCCTGGATCAAACGGCCGGCCAGGTCCGGAGCAATCGCTCGAAATCTGCCTGCCGCAACCGCACTTTGGTACGTTCCCATCATCGCCGCGGAGAGGTCGGTGTGGGCGAGCCGAATCCGGTCCTGGGCGTTGCTGCCCAGCTTGGGGACTTCGCGATGGAGGATGACCCCGAGGACCGGATCGGTGGCGACGAATCGCACCACCAGTTCAGCCAGATCGAGCAGGAGCGCGTCCGGAGTCTTTCGCTGGTCCATCTGACTCACCAGCTCGGCGATGACTCCGGGGAGAGCATCCTCGACCAGAGAGGCGATCAGATCGTCGCGATCGCGGAAATATTCGTACAGAGTCGTCCGGCCGATCCCGGCCACAGCCGCCAGATCTCCGAGGTTGAGGTCGCCGTTTCCCGTCTCGGCCAGCAGGGTGCGGGCGGCTTCGAGAATCTGGAGCCGGGTGAAAACCTTGTGCTCTTCGATCGATCCAGCGCGAATCCGTGGCATCGGCTTCCAGGCTACCCAAAGCCCCGAGGCACGTTGGCCAACGCCTGGCGCCAAGCGTCAGGCGGGCTCCCGATAGAGGAGTGCACCCCAATGGGCGCCGGCTCCAAACGTCGTGAAACAGACCAGGGCTCCGGGCTTCACCCGGCCGGCCTTTTTCGACTCGTGATAGAGGATTGGGAGAGTCGCCGACGTTGTGTTGCCGTAAGAAGCAATGTTGGAGGGGACTTTGTGCGCAGCCAACCCGAGTTGGCGTCGCACTCCTTCGAGGATTCGCTCGTTGGCCTGATGGGCGACCACCAGATCGATGTCGTCGACCTCGACCCCGGCCTGCTTGCAGACTTCTCGCACGGCCTCCGGCATCAGCCGGACCGCCTGTCGGTAGAGGCCGCCCCCGTCCATGACCGGCCAATGCAGACCCCGGTCAATCTGATCGTGGTCGGCGTACGGCTGGTTGCGGAAGCCGAGACCAGGGACGGCGATGAGGTCGAACTGGGTCCCGTCGGTGAACAGTTGCGATGCCACCACGCCCGCCGAAGGATCCGCCCCCGCCCGAACGATCATCGCTCCGGCCCCATCCCCGAACAGCACGCTCCAACTGCGGTGCCGATTGTTGATCTCCCTCTGCGATGCGTCGGCCGGGATCAGCGACCCGTCCGGATTTCGGGGACCCCAGGGAAAGAACCCTGCATGGACGTCGGCGCCCACGACGAGCACGGAGTTGGCGCGGTTGGAGGAGATCAAGGCATCTGCCAGGTCGAGGCCATACAAGAAGCCCGAGCACTGCTGCCGAATATCGAAGGCCGGGATCTGTCCGAGTCCCAGACCGTGCTGAACCAGGGCACCTATACCGGGAGCGACGAAGTCGGGAGTCATCGTCGCTGTGATGAGCGCGTCCACCTGGTTCGCCAGAAGGCCGGCGTCCTCGATCGCGGCCCGGCCGGCGACGATCGC
>DATEEG010000124.1:0-4213 GCA_035281305.1 Acidimicrobiia bacterium
GATACATCTACACGATCGAAGATCGGGAGGAGCGCAGCCTCGTCAGGCGAGACTTCAGAACCGGCGAGGCCACGACTGCTCCGATCGGCGACGCCTGGTCGGTGGCTGCCCTTCCCGATGGGACCGTGGCCGCCGGCGGCACCGAGATCATCGTCGGTTCCTTCCAGGGAGACGTCTTCATCGAGATGACCCGCAAGCCCTCGAGCACGAGCTTCACTCTGGCGACAGTTGACAGCTTCCCGGCGGCAACGCTCGGCAGCGGAACATTTGACCTTCCGTGCACACCGCTGGAACTTTCGCCGGTCCCTCCGCAGGGCTTGCCTCAGGCGGTAGAGGAGCGACGACTCCTGCTTTTCGAGAAGGCCGCTTCCTGCGACCTCGAAGGATTGGCCGAGATCGCCATCGCCGATGACACCGTCTTCAGCTACGGGAGCGAGACGGACCCGCTTCGCTCCTGGATACGAAGCGCCCGCAACGGTTTCGACGTGATGGCCTGGATGGTCCGGCTCTTCAACGCCGACCCGGCCATCGATCCGGTCGGAACCTACGCCTGGCCGGCGGTACATGCGACGGGCGCGGACGATGACTGGGCGGCGCTTTCGGGGATCCTCACATCGGCGGAGTTCGAGCAATACAGCCAGCACCGTGACAGTGGCTGGCTCGGCCTGAGGATCGGGATTGCCGAGGACGGGACCTGGCGCTACGTCGTTGCCGGCGACTAGGACCGCACCTTCACCTGCCCTACCGATCGATCACCCCCGGCAGCTCCTGGGGACGACGGGCGACCGGGCGCCGGGCTCCATTCAATTCGAACTTGTCAAGCGCCTGCGTCTTCGTCCCCCAGAACCGAGTGGAGGTGATGGAAGATCGTCTCGAGGTCGGCCAGTGCCACGCTTTCGGATGCTTGATGGGCCTCCATGGTTTCCCCCGGGCCGTAGTTCACTGCCGCCACGCCGTAGGCCCCGAATCGGGCCACGTCGGTCCATCCTTGCTTGGCTGCCTTCGGCGCTCCCGAAGCCGTGGCCAGTTTGGTCACGAAGGGTGAGTCGACCCGAACCGGTCCGGCCGGCGCCGAGTCGGTGACGACGAATCCATCCGCCTCCGAGCAGATCCGGGCGAGATAGGCCTCAGCCTCCTTGAGCGACCGCGTCGGCGGGAACCGATAGTTCACGTTGAGCTCAAATCGAGGGGGGATGATGTTGTTGGCAATCCCGCCCGACGCCCTCGTCACCGAGAGCACCTCTCGATAAACCATGCCGTCGATGTCGACTTCCACCGGCTCCATGTGGTGCAGGCGCATCATCCACTGTCCCGCCTTCGTGATCGCGTTCTCGCCCAGCCAGGGGCGGGCGGAGTGAGCGGACCTGCCTTCGAATGAGACCGTGGCGTTCATGACACCGTTGCATCCGAGTTGGAGCTCACCGTCGGAAGGTTCCAGGACCACAGCGAACTCTGCCTGGGACATCCAGGGTGCCCTGATGAGCACTTCCTCCAGCTGATTGGACGATGACGGTCCCTCCTCGCCCGCGTAGAAGATCCCGATGACGTCATAGGGCCCCGCCTGGATGTCGGGATCCTCGAGAAGGTGGATCATGACCGCGAGACCCGACTTCATGTCGGCGGCACCGAGTCCATGGAGGCGGCCGTCGGCGACATGAGCCGGGCCCTGGCCCTGCGACGGAACTGTGTCGAGGTGGCCGGCGAGCAGCAGCAAAGGCCGGCCGCTCCGCCGCCCGACGATCAGCGAGTCACCGAAACGAACCACTGCATCGCGTCCCACCGACGGGTAGAGGCGGGCCGCGATAGCCGTGCAGATCCGGGCTTCGTCACCGGTTACGGAGGGTATGTCGACCAGCCACGCCAGCGTCTCTTCGAGCGCCTTCATGCGGTTGGGCATCGGGCCTGCCGCCAGGTCACAGCTGCACCCCGAGCTCTCGGAGAAACTCGTTGAGGCTGGTCTTTTCATCGGTCTGTTCGGTGCGCCGGCCGATGATCAGCGCACAGGAGAGCTGATAAGTCCCCGCCGGAAACTCCTTGGGCCTGGTCCCGGGAACCACAACGGACCCGGCCGGGACCCGGCCCCGGTATTCGATCGGATCCGGGCCGGTCACGTCGATTATCGGAGTGTTGGCGGCGATCACGGTGTTGGCCCCCAGGACGGCCCGCTCCTCGATCAACACCCCCTCGACCACGATGGAGCGACTGCCGATGAAGGCCCCGTCTTCGACGATCACTGGCCGCGCCCCGGGAGGCTCCAACACTCCCCCGATTCCGACGCCTCCCGACAGATGTACGTTGCTCCCGATCTGAGCACACGAACCCACGGTGGCCCAGGTATCGACCATGGTTCCACCACCGACCCGGGCGCCGATATTGACATACGCCGGCATCACTATCACCCCGGGTTCGCAGTGGGCGCCATATCGGACCACTCCCGGCGGGACCACCCGGACCCCTTGTTTCGCGAGGTTCTTCTTCATCGGGATCTTGTCGTGGAATTCGAAGGGACCGACCTCGAACGTGGTCATCTTCTGCAGCCTGAAATAGAGCAGGATCGCTTGCTTCAGCCAGCCGTTGACGCGCCATTCCCCGCCGACCTTCTCGGCCACGCGGACAGCGCCGGAGTCGAGGTCGGCTATCGCCTGGTCGACCGCCGGGCGGGCATCCTCGAGACGAATCTCACCCGTGAAGGCGGCTTCGATCAGCGTCCGAGACATGCCGCCAGCGCCTCTGCCGCTTCTTCGCATTTGTCGAGGGTGGGAACCAGCGCCAGCCGGATATAGCCCTCTCCCCCTGGCCCGAAACCCCGGCCAGGGGTGACGAGGATGCCGTCCTCGAGGAGTCGCTCGCTCACGACCACATCATCGTCGACCTCCACCCACAGATAGATCCCGGCGACAGAGCCCGCGATCCGATAACCGAGCGAATCGAAGGCTTTCGCCAGGATGGTCCGCTTCTGGCGGAAGATGTCTCGTCGCTCGGCTACGTGGTCGTCGTCGGTCCACGCCGCTACCGCGGCCGACTGGATGAACTCCGGAGAGGCCGTACCGGTGGCGGTCCGCAGAGATTTGAGCGCCCGGATGGCTTCGGGGTCACCGACGATGGCGCCCGACCGGTAGCCGGTCATCCCCGAGCGCTTCGAGAGCGACAGGAACGAGAGGCACCCCGCCAACCCCGGTCCCGCCATCTGCAAGATGGAACCGGGCGGATCCTCGTCGTAGAGATCGGCGTAGCACTCGTCGGAACAGAGCAAGGTGTCGAAGTAGCGAGCTCGTTCGTACAGCAGGCCCAGTTCGGAGTCCGAAGTCACCGAACCGGCGGGGTTGTGGGGGGTGCAGATCCACACCATCGTGGCTTGCTGCCAAATCGGATCGGGGATGTCAGAGGCCCGCAACACGAAGTCGTCTGGCAGCCGGACCGGGTAGGGGTCGGCTCCGGATAGCACCGCCCCCCTTTCGTAGATCGGATAACCGGGGGTGGGCCATGCGACCACATCGGATCGGTTGCGATCGACGAATGCGAGATGGCTGGAAAATATCGACTCCTTGCCGCCCGAGGTCGGCATCACCTGGGTCGACGGATCGACCTCCACTCCGAAGCGGCGCCAGACGTAGCCTGCGATGGCGCTTCGCAGTTCCGCCAGCCCGGATGTAGTGGGGTATTGCGAAACCGCGGGAATCGCGTCTCTGGCTGCCTCGATGATGAAGGGGGCGGTGGGTTCTCGGGGATCACCGATCGAGAAGTCGAGCACCGGGCGGCCTTCGGCCCGCATCTGGCGGGCCGATTCCTGCAGCCGGCCGATCGAATACTCACCGAGTGCCGCCAGAGACGGATTGACCCTCATCAGGCCTGACGGTAGCTGGGTTGCCCTCAAGGCTTTGGCCCCGGAAATGGTCCTTAACCTGGGTCGGGCCCCAACGAGGATCGAAGCATCAACCGGCAATCAGGAAAACATGTGGCGAATCCGCCGACAGGCTCGATTCCGTATCGATTGGTGTACGCGGGGTTGAGTTTGGTCGTGGTGGCGGCGGTGGCCCTGGCGGTGGCTTTTGGCCGGGGCGGGGACCCGGTCGCTCTTCCGGCAGTCGTCGAGTCGCTCGGCCCCGGACCTGGAGACACCGCCCTGGCCCAGACGATCATCGAGGTCGACCTGCAGCCAGGCTTCCTCGCCCAGATATTCATCGATGGATTCCCGATTCCGGCCGGCGAGGTC
>DATEEG010000125.1:0-4333 GCA_035281305.1 Acidimicrobiia bacterium
TTGGCGCCGCCTTCTTCCATCGCTCCCAGCTCGACCTCGAGCCGCTCCAGACGCGCCTTCTTCCACTCGTCGAACTCCTCCTGGACCACCTGGCACTCCTGGCGCATGGTGTCTTCGAGTTCGGCGAGGTCCTTGTGGCGCTTTTCGGTGTCGACGCCGGTGATCAGGTACGCGGCGAAGTAAATGACCTTCTCCAGCTCTTTCGGCGACATGTCGAGCAGGTAACCCAGCCGGCTGGGGACGCCCTTGAAAAACCAGATGTGGGTGACCGGAGCCGCCAGCTCGATATGGCCCATCCGTTCGCGGCGCACCTTCGAGCGGGTGACTTCAACGCCACATCGCTCGCAGATGATCCCCTTGTATCGGATTCTCTTGTACTTGCCGCAGTAGCACTCCCAGTCGCGCTGGGGACCGAAGATCCGCTCGTCGAACAGACCTTCCTTCTCCGGCCGAAGGGTGCGGTAGTTGATCGTTTCCGGCTTCTTGACCTCGCCGTACGACCAGGCACGAATCTGGTCGCTGGAAGCGAGGCCGATCTTCAACTCATCAAAAACCTGTCTTACCAATTCACTTCTCCTGCTTATGGCGTCCGGCGTCTAGGGACTGGCGTCTCTTCAAAATCAAGTTCGGCTGGGCCCTCACTCAGTCGGCTTCGGGCCGTTCGGGTCGGGAGAGATCGATGCCGAGCGACTCGGAAGGCCGGAACGAATCCTCCTCCAGGTCTCTCAGCTCGACTTCCTCACCCGCGGCCAGCATCTCGACGTTCAGGCAGAGGCTCTGCATCTCCTTGACCAGCACCCGGAATGACTCGGGAATGCCCGGCTCGGGGATGTTGTCCCCCTTGACGATGGCCTCGTAGACCTTGACCCGGCCCTGGACGTCGTCAGATTTGATAGTCAGGAGCTCCTGCAGGGCATAGGCGGCGCCGTATGCCTCGAGGGCCCAGACTTCCATTTCACCGAAGCGCTGCCCGCCGAACTGGGCCTTGCCGCCCAACGGCTGCTGGGTGATCATCGAGTAGGGGCCGGTCGACCGGGCGTGGATCTTGTCGTCCACCAGGTGGACCAGCTTCAGCATGTAGATGAAGCCGACGGTGATCGGCGAGTCGAAAGGCTCGCCGGCGCGACCGTCGAAGAGGATCGCCTTGCCCGATTCGCCGACCAACTGGATGCCGTCACGATTGGGCAGCGAGTTGGCCAGCACTGCTGCCAGTTCGTCTTCCTTGGCCCCGTCGAAAACGGGCGTGGCGACCTTGGTCCAGGAGGCGGTGCCACCGGCGGCGGGGCTGTCGGACTTGAACGGCTTCCAACCGGCGGCGGCCGCCCAGCCGAGATGGGTCTCCAACACCTGTCCCAGGTTCATCCGGGAAGGCACGCCGAGGGGCGACAAGATGATGTCGACGGGAGTCCCGTCCTCCATGAACGGCATGTCCTCTTCGGGGAGGATCTTGGAGATGACGCCCTTGTTGCCGTGACGGCCCGCCAGCTTGTCACCCTCGGAGATCTTCCTCTGCTGAGCCACGTAGACCCGGACCAGTTCGTTCACTCCCGGCGGAAGATCGAAACCCTCGGCCCGTTTGAAGACCTTGACCGCAATGACCTTGCCCTGTTCGCCGTGGGGCACCTTGAGGGAGGTATCGCGGACTTCCCGCGCCTTCTCACCGAAGATGGCCCGCAAGAGGCGCTCTTCCGGCGTGAGCTCGGTCTCACCTTTGGGTGTGACCTTGCCGACCAGGTAGTCGCCGGGACCGACTTCGGCTCCGATGCGGATGATGCCGTCCTCGTCGAGGTTGGCGAGGATCTCCTCGGCGACATTGGGGATGTCCCGGGTGATCTCTTCGGCCCCGAGCTTGGTGTCGCGGGCATCGATCTCGTGCTCTTCGATGTGGATCGAGGTGAGCATGTCGTCCTTGACCAATCGCTCGGAGATGATGATGGCGTCCTCGAAGTTGTGGCCCTGCCACGGCATGAAGGCGACCAGGAGGTTGCGGCCCAGGGCCAGCTCGCCCATCTCGGTGGACGGACCGTCGGCCAGCACCTCGCCGGCCTTGACCTTGTCACCCTCCCTGACCAGGGGCTTCTGGTTGATGCAGGTGCCCTGGTTGGAGCGCTCGAACTTGTCGAGGCGCATCGTGTGCTTCTTGTTGGTGTCCTTGTCCTTGACGATGATGTGGTCGCCGGTGACTTCCACAACTTCCCCGGCCACCGGGGACAGGATCATGTCGCCCGAGTCGCGGGCGGCCCGGGACTCGACTCCGGTGCCGACCAGCGGCGCGTCTGACTTGAGGAGGGGAACCGCCTGACGCTGCATGTTCGAGCCCATCAGGGCGCGGTTGGCGTCGTCATGCTCCAGGAACGGGATGAGGGCCGTCGAGACCGAGATGATCTGCTTCGGCGACACATCCATGTAGTCGACGTCTTTCGGCGAGACCGAGTCGACTTCACCGGCTCCCCCGGCCTTGCGAACCAGGACCCGGGGATTGCGGAACTGGCCATCCTCCTTGAGGGGAGCATTGGCCTGCGCGATGACATAGCGTTCTTCCTCGATGGCGGTGAGGTAGTCCACCTTGGTGCTGACCTTGCCGGCCACGACCTTCCGATACGGCGTCTCGATGAAACCGAACCGATTGACCCGGGCATAGGTCGCCAGCGAGCCGATCAGGCCGATGTTGGGACCTTCGGGCGTCTCGATGGGGCACATGCGGCCGTAGTGGGAGGGGTGAACGTCGCGGACTTCGAATCCGGCACGCTCGCGCGACAAACCACCGGGCCCCAGGGCCGACAGCCGGCGCCGGTGGGTAAGCCCGGCCAGAGGGTTGGGCTGGTCCATGAACTGGCTCAGCTGTGAAGTCCCGAAGAACTCCTTGATGGCGGCGGTGACAGGGCGGATGTTGATCAGGCTTTGAGGCGTGATGGCGTCGGGGTCCTGAGTGGTCATGCGTTCTTTGACGACTCTTTCGAGTCTCGTCAGACCAACCCTCACCTGGTTCTGAATCAGTTCACCGACGGTGCGGATACGGCGGTTGCCGAAATGGTCGATGTCGTCGGTGTTGACCTTGACCTCGACCTTGCGATGGGTGACCATCGTCTGCTGGCGGGCATGCAACGCCACCAGATACTTGATGGTGTCGACGATGTCCTCGTCGCGGAGCATCTTGGTGTCGGTGTCGGACTCGTCGTTGAACTTCTGGGCCACCTTGTAGCGACCGACCTTGGTGAGGTCGTAGCGCTTGGGGTTGCGGAAGAGTGTCTGGATGAGGCTTCGGGCCGACTCCACCGTGGTCGGCTCTCCGGGGCGCAGCTTGCGATACAGGTCGACCAGGGCTTCGTCCTTGTCGTGGGCGGTATCGCGCTCGATGGTGTTGCGGATCGACTCGGCGCCGTCGAAGAGATCGAGGATCTCCTGGTCGGTCTCTGCGATCGAAAGGGCCCGCAGGAAGGCAGAGACGTACTGGCGGCGCTTGCGGTCGACCCGAACGCCGATGGTGTCGCGCTTGTCGGTGTCGAACTCGAGCCAGGCCCCCCGGCCGGGGATGATGCGACCCGAGTAGATCATGCGGTCGGTTCCCTTGTCGGGGGTCTCGTCGAAGTAGACGCCCGGGGAACGGACCAGCTGGGAGACCACGACGCGCTCGGTTCCGTTGATGACGAAGACGCCGTTCTCGGTCATCATCGGGAAGTCGCCGAGGAAGACCTGCTGCTCTTTGATTTCACCCGTGCCGCGGTTCATGAACCGGGCAGTGACGAAAAGCGGCCGGGCGAAGTTCTGATCCCGTTCCTTGCACTCGTCAAGGGACAGGGGCGCATCACCGAAGCGGTGATCGGTCAGTTCTAGGGCAAGCGAGCCAGTGAAGTCCTCGATGGGCGAGATCTCTTCGAAGATTTCTCGTAGACCCTCATCGAGGAACCACTTGAACGACTCGTGTTGGACAGCCAGGAGATCGGGAAGTGGAAGGACCTCGGGGATCTTGGCGAAAGAAAGGCGTTCAGCGACGCGCGAAGCCAACGGGAGCCTCCTTGGGGTGTATCCGGAACCAGCAACAGGGTATGCTAGCAGACGCGCAAGCACACCCCAAACGGCGTTCTTAACGTTGCGTCCGTGCGGGAAGCACGGGGCGCCGACCCCCTTGGGCGAGGCTCACTCTATCTCAGGAACGGGAAATCCGTCAAGGCTTTCGGAAGGCGGAAGGCGGAAGGCCGCAGTCGGAAGCCAAAGTTTCGCCTCCGACTTCCGACGTCTGCCTGGATTTCCTCTTCGGGCGATGGACCTTCCTTTCCTTCGACCCCACTGCGAAAGACCCCGACCAACCAGGCAGCCAACCTGGCCGAGGCGG
>DATEEG010000126.1:0-2997 GCA_035281305.1 Acidimicrobiia bacterium
GAAAGAGGCGGCAGGGCACCGGGCCCCCCCCCGAAAGAGGCGGCAGGGCACCGGGCTCCCGCCCAACCCTCCGCCAACCGACGCCGTGGAATCTGTCGTTAGCCTCACGTTTCCGATGATCTCCCGTTACTCGTTACCCGAGATGGCCGCGCTGTGGAGCGAAACCCACAAGCTCGAGGTCTGGAAGGAGGTCGAGACCCTGGTTCTGGAGGCATGGGTGAGCCTCGGCGCGGCGCCGTCCGAGTCGGCCGCGGCCCTTCGCGCAAGCCCGGTCCCGACGCCCGAGGAAGTCGCCGAGCGGGAACGCCTCACCGATCACGACCTCGCTGCCTTCGTCGATCTTCTGGCCTCCTCGATGAACACCGGTGGGGAGTGGGTGCATTACGGGCTCACCTCGTCTGATGTCCTCGATACCGCCAGCGGAGTCATGTTGTCCCGGGCCGGAGCGATCCTTCTCCAGAAGACAGCCGCATTGTTCACCGTCGTCAAAGCCCGGGCCCGGGAGCACCGAGCCACCGTGATGGTCGGGCGAACCCACGGCATTTGGGCAGAGCCCACTTCGTTCGGGCTCAAGCTGGCCGGGTGGGCGTTCGAACTGGCTCGAACCTATCGACGCTTGAGTGCGGCCACGACCGCGGTGGCGGTCGGCAAGATCTCCGGCGCCGTCGGAACCTATGCCCACACCCCGAGCGCGGTTGAGAGCCGGGTGTGTGAGGCACTCGGCCTGCAGGTCGAACCCGCCTCGACTCAGATCACGGCCCGCGACCGGCACGCCGAGTTCCTTTCGGCCATCGCCCTGACCGGCGCGTCGCTCGAGAAGATGGCCACCGAGATCCGCCACCTGCAGCGATCGGAAGTCGCTGAGGTCAGGGAACCGTTTCGGGCCGGCCAGAAGGGCTCTTCGGCCATGCCCCACAAGCGGAACCCGATCGTCTCGGAACGGATCACGGGGATGGCGCGGCTCCTCCGAGGTTATGCCCAGGTAGGACTCGAGAACGTGGCCCTCTGGCACGAACGCGACATCAGCCATTCCTCGGCCGAGCGCGTGATCCTTCCCGACGCCTGCCTAGCCCTCGATTACATGCTTCATCGTTTCACGGGTCTCGTCGAGAACCTGGTAGTCGACACCGATCGGATGCTGGCCAACCTCGAGCAGACCCGCGGCCTGGTCTGTAGTCAGGCAGCATTGCTGAGCCTCGTTGAGTCCGGGGCGACCCGCGACGATGCCTATCGCCTGGTCCAGGAGAACGCCATGAAGGCGTGGGACTCCGGCGAGCAGCTCCGCGACCTCCTGGCGGCGGACCCCCGGGTCAAGTTGACCCGGTCACAACTCGACAGATGCTTCGACCCGAGGACGTTCCTGGCCAACACCGGGGTTGTCTTCGATCGCCTCGAAGCGCTGGAGGTCCCGTGATCCCCTCGTTTTGGCGCATCAAACGCGGACCAGGGCCCGCGCTTGATGCGCGAGAACCGGGTAGAGAGAGGGGCAGGCCTTGACGGAGCCGTTCATGGCGGCCTCACACAACGATGTGCTCCATCTCCTCATCCAGGTGGGCATTCTTCTCGCGGTCGCCCGGGGGCTCGGTGAGATCTTCCAACGTCTCAATCAACCTTCGGTCGTCGGGGAGATCCTGGCGGGGGTGCTGTTGGGGCCGTCGGTGCTCGGTGCCTTCGCGCCGACGGTTGCCCGATGGACCATCCCCCAGACGCCGATTCAGGGCTACCTGCTCGAAGTGGTCGGCCTGATCGGAGTCATGCTGCTGCTGGTCATCACGGGCTTCGAGACTGACCTGGCCCTCCTCCGTCGCAAGGCCAGAACCGCCATGGGAATCGCAGTGGGCGGGCTGTTGATTCCGTTCGCCAGTGGACTGGTGCTCGGATTCTGGTTCCCGGGCGATCTCCTGGTCGATCCGGATCGACGGGCCGTCTTCGCACTGTTCCTCGCCACGGCGATGTCGATATCGGCGATCCCGGTCCTGGCCAAGATCCTCCTCGACATGCGGATGATGCGACGCGACATCGGCCAGACGATGTTGGCAGCCGGCATGATCGACGACATCACGGGATGGACGATGCTGGGAATCGTCGCCACTCTTGCGTCGGCCGGTCGGATCACACCGGCCAACGTGTTGGGCTCTCTCCTGACCGTGGCCGTATTCGTCCTGGTGACGATCACGGCCGGCCGCTTCATCGTGGTCCGCGCCCTTGCCTTCGTCCAGGACCGGATGAAAGGACGCGATCGCCTTCTCACCCTGATAGTGGCACTGGCCTTCTTGTGGGCCGGGTTCACGCATTGGCTGCGCCTCGAACCCGTTCTCGGAGCGTTCGCAATCGGGATTCTCTTCGGGCAAATGCGACGGCTGCCCTCCGACGTATCTCACAAGCTCGAAGGAGCATCTCTGGCGATTTTTTCCCCGATCTTCTTCGCCGTCGCGGGGCTGAAGGTCGACATCACCACGCTCGCGAATCCACGCCTCCTTGGTCTAGCGCTGGTCGTCATCGGCGTGGCGACGTTCGGCAAGGTGGTCGGCGCCTACGTGGGCTCCCGCTATCTGAGTAAACAGGATCACTGGACGTCTCTCGCCTACGGCGCCGGGCTCAACGCCCGCGGGGCGGTGGAGATCATCGTCGCGTCCATCGGGCTGTCTCTCGGAATCCTCTCCCAGGAGGTGTTCTCGATGGTCGTGGTGATGGCCGTAGTCACCTCGCTGGCCGCTCCGTTCGCTCTCCGGGCGATACTCCGGCGAATCGAACCCGGAGCCGACGAAATGGCACGGCTTCTACGCGAAGAGAGCTCGCTGGGATCCCTGGTCGGTTCGATCCGGCGGATCCTGGTTCCGGTTCGGCCCCGTCAAAGCTCGCTTGGCGGTGCTCAGGTCATTGGAGCCACCCTTATCGGCCGACTGGCAGCGACTCATGGGGTCGCCATCACGCTGCTGTCGGTCGGCATCCGGGAGGATCGAACCCAGGTGAACGACTTCTTGAACCAGGTGGAGC
>DATEEG010000127.1:0-7216 GCA_035281305.1 Acidimicrobiia bacterium
GCTGACGGCGCTCCGACCTCCGAGACGCAGAACCAGGTGTTGGGACACGTGCGACCATTCCTTCGCAGTCTTCAATTACTCCCCGGAAGCTAAGGGCGACGAACCGGTCGGGATATCGGGAGTTCTCCCCATGCCACCAGCCCGTGTTGCATGGCGAACAGGGTGGCCCCGGCCCGGCTTGAAACTCCGATCTTGCGATAGGCGTTCTGAACGTGACGATCGGCCGTCTTCGCCGAAATATTCAGGGCTCGGCCGATCTGCTTGGTCTGGAGGCCTCGCGCCACGAGCCCGATCACCTCAGCCTCGCGCTCTGTCAATCCCGCCGGGCGTTCGAGTCGCGGCACCGGTAGACCTGATGCTTCGAGAACCGCCGCCACTGCGTCGGCATCCAGGTGACCCGTTCTCACCTCCTCGGTCAGAGCGTGTGCAACCTGGTCCGATTGGAATGCTGCCCGGTGGGGCCTCGGCTCGGCCAGGGCACGACAGACGTCCGCCGCGGCCAGCAAGCGCTGGGTTCTCGACAAACCGGCAGCCGGCGTGCCCCTGTGGTAGCCCGACCCATCGAGTCGCTCGTGATGGGTCCCGGCGACCCGGGCAATTGCGGCCATGAACGGAGACGAGGCCAGAATTCGCTCCGACTGGTAGGCATGCAACCGGATCTGTTCCCAATCGTCCTGGCTGAGCGGAGAAGTCTTGTGCCAGACGCCCAGCGGAACGGCCACCCGGCCAACATCATGCAGCAATGCAGCCCTGCGAATCGTTACGCGTTCGCTGTCCTGTAGTCCGTAATGATGGGCAGCTCCCGTCGCCAGAGCAGCCACCCCGGCCGAGTGTCCGGTCATGTAGGGCGAGGCGAGGTCACCGAAATCGCCGATCGCGGCCAACGCCCGATCGATGGTTTCACCCTGCAGCATGAGGTTGGGCGCAGGTTCAGAGGCGAGAGTCTCCTCCCACATCGAAGCGCCGGAATCGAAGGCGAGGATCTCGGCAGCAGCGTTCGCTAGACGTCCTGCTATCACCGGATCAAAGGCACCTCCCGCTCGCTCGCCCACCACCTGAACGGCGTACGCGGACCCGCCCAGCATGGATTGGAAGGCTGCGTCCCGGGCGACATGAACGATCCGCATCGACAAGGACAGCTCGTCACCCTTGACGTGGCCGGGCTCCCCCCGGCCATCCCATCGTTCCCCTATATCTTTGAACAGCGAGGTGAAGGCAGCCGGCAGACCGAGCCGATCGGCCAGGATCTGCGCCACCTCGCAATTCGCAGCAACCACTTCGGAGAACTCGCGGGCCAGCCTGGGAAGCGAGCGGGCCACCAGGGCGGCCCGGGTCAGTAGCCCGTCCTGGGGCGGGGCTATGGCTCGCAACATGCCCGACATCCGTTCGCGCCGGGGACCGAAACGGACCGGAGTCGCGTAGGTCGTCAACGCCCCTTCGTCGGCGAAGATCTCCTCGGCCACGGTCGCCGTGGCAGTGCAACCGACGTAGAAGAGCAAGCTGCCGAAGTAAGCCTCGCTGGCAGTCACCGCATCGACCCCGAGACTCCGTGCCAAGCGCACGGCGATCAAGGTGCTGTGCAGACCATGCTCGACCGGCACGCCGATGGCAACGTCGGTCGCCAATGAAAGGGCAGCGATTATCTCCGCGGCTCGCACCCGCTCCAGGCTCAGCGAGGCAGACCCCGGGTCAGGCGTTGGCGGCCACGTAGTCGTCCAATCGCCGGAGGTGCATCGCCTTGGACTCCTCGGGTGCCCACGAGATGGTGAAGGTGTTGCGTACTAGTCGCGCCACCTCCTCCTTGGTGAGCCCGCCTTCGGACTGGGCCGTCTTCAAGTTCTCGGTGATGTATGCCTGGAAGTAGGCCGGGTCGTCCGAGTTGATCGTGACCAGCATCCCCTTGTCGAGCATCGTCTTGATCTGAGCGGCCTTGCTGTTCTGGACGACCTGGATGTTGGAGATGGGGCACACGGTCAGCCCCATGGCGCGGTCGATGATCTCCTGAGTGAGGGCCTCGTCATCGAGCGAGTTGACGCCATGGTCGATCCTCTCCACTCCGATGTCGAAGAGGGCCTGGCGAATGTGCTCGGTCGTGTTGTTCTGATCGACGTCGCAGTGCATCGTCAGGTGGTATCCCTGGGAACGGGCCTTGTCATACACCTCTTTGAACTTCAAGGGAGGATTGTCCCGCTCGTCCGAGTCGAGCCCGATGGCGATGATCAGGTCTTTGTAGGGCTCTGCTTGTTCGAGGGTCTCCATCGCCGATTCGGCGCTCATGTCGCGGAGGAAGCACATGATCAGCTGGACCTCTACCCCCAGCTCCGGACCGGCATCCTGGCGAGCGCGGTGCAGGCCGTTGATGACGTTGGCAAACGGCACCCCGCGGCTGGTGTGCCCCTGTGGATCGAAGAAGATCTCGGCGTAGATCAGGTTTTCCGCCGCCACCTTGCGGAAATATGCCATCGCGAGGTCGTAGAAGTCCTGCTCCTCGATCAGCACCCCCATGCCTTCGTAGTAGCCCACGAGAAACGAGGTGAGCGAATCGAAGTTGTATCCGGCGATCGCCTCTTCGACGGTCTTATAGGGAAGCGTGATTCCATTGCGAGCCGCCAGCTTGAACTTGAGCTCCGGTTCCAGGGTGCCCTCGATATGAAGATGCAGTTCGCCTTTCGGAATGCCTTCGATGAACTCCGCCATGTCTGCCACAGACAGCTCCTTCGCCTCAGAGATTTGGTCGCACGATAGGTGCCCGGAACCAACCGCTGCTCCCCAGGACGGCGTCGCCTTCAGGTGACCTCATGCCATTCGCTTCGTTGCCAAACCCGTCCCCAAAGTCAAAGACACCTTCACCATGGCCCCCTACCCCGGGCCGCCTATTCGGCAACCAGCGGTACCTTCCCCCCACCTATCGGCGTGGGGACAAACCCGAACTCCACCCTCGGCTGGGGGGACAGCGTGAAAGGGTTCCGGGGCTAGCGTCGGAGGATGCGTGATCTATTGCTTGACGCGGCCAACCGGGCCCATCGCTATCTCGAGGAACTCGACGGTCGCCCGGTGTTTCCGACTCGTGATGCCATTGCCGGCATGGGTTCCCTGGCGGGACCGCTCGGCGACCATCCGACCGATCCGGGCGAGGTTCTGGCCCTCCTCGATGCCGCCGGGTCACCGGCCACCGTCGCCACTGCCGGCCGCCGCTATTTCGGCTTCGTGGTGGGTGGCAGCTTGCCGGCGGCCCTGGCTGCCAACTGGCTGGCAGCGGCCTGGGATCAACCCGCTTCGATGCGGATCAGCTCTCCCGTCGGAGCGAAACTCGAGGAGATCGCGCTCGGATGGATGATCGACTTGCTCGGCCTGCCGACCGGGACCGGAGCCGGGTTTGTGACCGGCGCCACGATGGCCAACTTCGCCGGTCTGGCGGCGGCCCGGCACCGCGTGATGGCGGCGGCGGGGTGGGATGTCGAGGCGGACGGTCTCATCGGGGCGCCGCCCATCCGTGTGGTCGTGGGCGACGAAGCCCACGCCACCTTGTTCAAGGCGCTCGGCCTGCTCGGTCTGGGCCGCGCCGCCGTCGAACGCGTCGCCGTCGACGATCAGGGCCGGATGCGACCCGACGCGCTCCCTTTGCTGGACGAGCGGACGATCCTCTGTCTGCAGGCGGGCAACGTGAACACGGGCGCCTCTGATCCGTTTCCTGCCTTGATCGGCGCGGCCCGCCAGGCAGGCTCCTGGGTCCACGTCGACGGCGCCTTCGGGCTGTGGGCCGCCGCTTCCCCGACCGAGGCCATCCAGGTTCAAGGAATCGGGGCGGCCGACTCCTGGGCGACCGACGCTCACAAGTGGCTCAACGTCCCTTATGACTGCGGGCTGGTTTTCGTTCGCAACCCCGACGACCTCGAGGCATCGTTCTCGACGGAGGCCTCTTACCTGATCCAGGATGCTCCGCGGGAACCGATGCGGTTCACCCCCGAGTCATCCCGGCGGGCGCGCGGCGTCGAGGTCTGGGCGGCCCTCGTTTCCCTGGGAAGAAGCGGATTGGCCGAGATGATCGCCCGCTGCTGCCGGCATGCTCGGGGCTTTGCCGAGGGGCTGTCCGGAGCGGGTTTCGAGATCCTCAACGAGGTCTCCCTCAATCAGGTGCTGGTGGCCTTCGGCGACGACACCCGCACCGACGAGGTCGTCGCCGCAGTCCAGGCAGAAGGCACCTGCTGGGCGGGATGGACGACCTGGCGCGGACGCCGCGCCATGCGCATCTCGGTGTCGTCGTGGGCAACCACCGACGAAGACGTCGAACGCAGCATCGAAGCGATCATTAGTGTTGCCAAGGGCCTGGCAGTTTCCCCGTAGCACTTCGTTCCAATTGGGGGCAACCGCCTCACGGTCCGTGCTAGCAACCAGCCCGATTGCGGTAGCGTTCGACCGATGACCGTACCCAAGCGGGTCGCCGTCGGCGGGATCCTCGGCTGGGCGAGGAAACGGCGGTTTCCCACGCTTCTCCTCTTCACCGGAGGATTGTTCGCCGTCGATCTCCTCGTCCCCGATTTCATTCCCTTCATCGATGAACTGCTCCTCGGGCTGGGGACGCTGATCCTGGCGCGCTGGAAAGATCGGCGTCAGCTTCCGATCACAACACCTCCTCCGAATGGCTGACCAGGGATGAAGATTGCCCTGACGGGTAACTTCGGAGACTGATGCGAGTCGCCACCTGGAACGTCAACTCCCTCAAGGCTCGCCTGCCGGCCGTCGAGCAGTGGCTCGAGCGAGCGTCGCCGGACGTTCTGATGATGCAGGAGACGAAGCTCGCCGACGAGCAGGTACCCGAGCTTCCCTTTCGGGTGGCCGGTTATGAGGTGGCCCATCACGGCGAGGGACGCTGGAACGGAGTCGCCATCGCGAGCCGTGTCGGCGTCTCAGACGTAGTGACCAACTTTGGCGACGGACCGGTGCGCGACAGCAGGCTGCGTTCGGGCGATGCCGACGCTGAGGACGACTTCAACCCGTTCGATGAAGCCCGCATGATCAGCGCCGTGTGTGGCGGGATTCGGTTCGTGAGCCTGTACGCCCCCAATGGCCGGGTGGTCGGGTCGCCGTTCTATGAGGGCAAGCTCCTCTGGTTCGAGCGTCTTCATCGCTGGCTGGCCGAGACCCGCTCTCCGGATGAGCCATTGGTCGTCGGCGGAGATCTCAACGCCACCCCCGCCGACGAGGACGTGTGGGATCCCGCCGCGGCCCACGGTGGCACCCATGTATCGGAGCCGGAGCGGGCCGCCCTCGCCCGGTTGCGGAACTGGGGCCTGGAGGACGCTTTCCGTCGCCACCAGTCCGGCGGCGGCAGATTCTCGTGGTGGGACTATCGAGCAGGGATGTTCCAGAAGAACATGGGCATGAGGATCGACCTGCTTTACGTGACCCGGCCGATCGCCGAGAGAACGGTGTGGGCCGACATCGACCGTGAGGCGCGCAAAGGTCACCCGACCCCGTCGGACCACGCGCCGATGGTGGTCGATATCGACGAACCGGGCCTGCCCTTCGACCCTGGCTGGGAAGCCGCCCTGGAACGAATCGCGGCCCGATCCAAGCGCAAGGGTTGACCCCAGACCCCCTTCTCGTGACGGTTCGCCTACCTCACACGTGGTCAAGCGTCACGAGAAGAGGAGATCCTGACGTGGCGGGTCCAGAGCCCTGCTCCAACCGCGGTCAGCAACGCCCCGAATACAACGAGGGGGCCGGTGAAGCCGCCCAGACCCACCCCGGTGCCGGCCGCCAGAACACCGGCGCCGATGAAAGCAAGGGGGAGGATCAAAGACCGGGGACCGGTCGCGGCGACTTTGGGTGAGGCGTGCCACCAGGCACCGAAGGCGCCTATCCCCGCCGCGGTGGCGACGGCGCTGGCAATCCCCAGCGGCACCCACCACCAACCGAGGTCTCCGGCGAGGGACATGACCAGACCGATCAGGAGGCCCACCCCGAACCCACCGAGGGCCGCCATGGGAAGAACGCCCAGCATTACCAGCAACGCCCCCGAGCGCGGGTTGGTGCGGTGGACCGCGAGGCCCGCCAGCACTAGGAGGCCAGCTCCTACGAGCACCACGAGACCGGCGACCTTGCCGGCGTTGACCCCGGCCGCCACCTCATCAGTGAAAAACTGGCGGATTCCCATATAACCCGTCGCCGCGGCAGCCACCGCTGCCAACCCCTGCCAATAGTTACCGAGGGCGTTCTTCATGACTGTCTCCCTTGCTTGTTGAATGCGGTTGCCGCTCTGCGAGGCTCGCCAACTCAGATCGGCCGGAATCCCGGCCAGCCAGCGCCCGACGATCGAAAACGACGCCGCCATACCTTCGGAGGCGGCGCTGTTTCTGTGCTCCCAGAGGTCGGACTCGATCTCCGCCCTGCGATCGGATCCTTGGCCGGCGTCGAGGCCCAGTGTGTATATCCGCACCCAGGCGCTGACGACCAAATCGGCGATCGGTCGTTCAGGGTTCATGACGAGGCGAGACCTCTGCGAGGACCGGCGATCGCTCGGCCAGCCTCGGCCCGGTGCGTCGCCAACGCCTTTTCGCCGGCGCCGGTCACCCGGTAGAGGCGCCGGCGCGGACGACCCGCTTCCAGGGCCACGTCGGCCTTCTCCCAACTCGAGGCCAGCAGACCCGCGGTCTCCATCCGACCCAGCGCTTTGTACAGAGTGCCGTAAGCAGTCAGCTGGTGCGCCTCACCAATGTCCTGCATTCGCTTGGCGACGGCGAATCCGTGGAATTCGTCCGTGCCCTTGCGACGCAAGTCGAGACCGGCGGCGAGGATGGCCTGCTCGATCGGCAGCAGAGCTCCCGGTTTTCTCTTCATCGCTGGAGATTATAGGAAGATATCTGCCGTTTGCAACCTGTCGACCCCTGGCGACGGATTCAGAGCGCGCTGCCTCGCTACGTCAGGTCATTGGTGCGTCAGGTCTCGTCAGACCGCAAGGCGTTGGCGAGCTCGGTACGGGAACGAACTCCGAGCTTGCGATAGACGTTGCCGAGGTGGAACTCGATGGTCTTCAGGTTCACGAAGAGCGAAGCCGCCGCCTCGCGGTTGGTCGCCCCGGCCGCAACGATGTGGGCGACCTGCCGCTCCTGGGGAGTGAGGGTCCGACCGCTGCGGGAACGGTCGATGGTCTCTCCGGTTTTGGCGAGCTCGGCCCGACAGCGTTCGGCCCACGGGGATGCTCCCAATGCCTCGA
>DATEEG010000128.1:0-2727 GCA_035281305.1 Acidimicrobiia bacterium
AGAGCATCGGGTTGACCGCGCGACCGACGTCGTGGGCTGCCACCACCCTCTCGATCTCGCCAGTGGACCGGTCAGCTATCACCAACTGAGCGGCGTAACCGAAGGTGGAGTGAAGCACCGGATTCTCGAGGCCTTCCGAGAGGCTGTTGGTCCAGTCGACCCGATACTCCCCGGGATAGTCGATGCCGATCCGACGGCCGCCTTCATTGGCCGCCACACAGGCAGCCTGAACCGCTCCGGCGCCCATCAACGTGCCGCGCGATCCGGTCGTCTGGCCGGTGCCGAGTTCCCTGGTGGTGTCGACGATGACTCTGATTCGCTCGGGTTCGATCCCGAGTTCCTCGACGGCGACCTGGAGGGCGACGGTGTGGATCCCCTGGCCCATCTCGGTCCAACAATGGCGGACTTCGACCGTGCCATCTTCTTCGAAGCGGACGACCGCCTTGGCCCATTCCTTGAAGCCATTGCCGAGGCCGGAGTTCTTGAGACCGAGGCCGAGGCCCACGGCTTTGCCTTCCGATATCGCCTGGTCATAGTGCGGTTTGATCGTCTCGAGGCAGATCAAGGCGCCCTTGCTGCCGTCATCCATGATCTGACCCGGGCCCCAGATGGCGCCCGGGGTCACGACATTGCGCCGCCGAATCTCCCAACCGCTGATCCCGACCATCTCGGCCAACCGGTCCATGACCCCCTCCGAAGCAAACTGGGCCTGGTTGGCGCCAAATCCCCGGAATGCTCCGCCTACCGAGTTGTTGGTGCGGACCGCCACCGACTCGACGTCGACCGCGGGTACGGTGTACGGGCCGGTGGCATGGCCGGCCGCACGCTCCAGAACTTTCATCCCGACCGAGGCGTACGGGCCCGAGTCCCCGACCATCCTGGCCTTGTAGGCCGTCAGGCGACCCTCTTCGTCGCAACCGGCCCACACCTCTATGCGGATCGGGTGGCGCTTGGCGTGGATCAAGTGTGACTGCTCGCGAGTGACGGTGCACTTGACCGGGCGGTCCAACAAAAAGGCGGCGAGCGCCGTCTGCGCCTGGTTGCTGAGATCCTCCTTGCCACCGAACGCCCCGCCGTTGGACACCAACTCGACTGTCACGGCGGCCTTGTCGACGCCGAGAACGGCCGCGATCTGGTCGCGGTCGTCCCACACCCCCTGTCCGCCCGAGTAAACGTGCAAGGTGCCATCGCCATTGGGGATCGCAAGAGTCGATTCGGGTTCGAGGAAGGCATGCTCGACCCGCTGGGTTTGAAACACTTCGTGCAGGGTGTGGGCGCTCGATTGCAAGGCGGCGTCGACGTCACCCCGCTGGTACTTCGAAGTCGAAAGGATGTTGCCTTCCAGGCCCCACACCGCGTCCTCAGAGTCGGTGATGGCGGCAACCATGTCCGTGATCGTCGGCAAGACGTTGTATTGGATCTCGATCGCCGCGGCCGCCCGCCGGGCCGTTGCGACGTCCCCGGCGACGGCGATGGCGAGCACGTCTCCGGCATAGGAAGTTCGGCCGCCTTCGGGAATGAACACCGGCCAGTCCTTGTGGATGATGCCGACCTTGAGTTGGCCGGGTACGTCGGCGGCAGTGAAGACGGCGACGACGCCCGGTAGGCGCCGGGCAGCTTCCGCATCGATCTTGATGACATCGGCGCGGGCATGGTCGGTGAGGCGAAGGGCGCCGTGCAACATGCCGTAGATCGAGAGATCGTCGATGTAGCCGCGATCTCCGAGCGCCAACTTGGAACTCTCATACTTGGCGCCTTGCTTGCCGATCCCACCCGGCAAGGCAGGAGCTGGTATCGGTGCCCCCGAGGCGAGCAGTTCGATCGCGTCGATGATCTTGACGTAGCCGGTGCAGCGGCACAGGTGCGCCCCGAGACGGCTCTCGATAGTCGAGCGGTCGAGGCCGGCGCCTTTCTGATCGAGCAGCGACTTGGTCCTGACCACGATCCCGGGGGTGCAGAAGCCGCATTGCAGGGCGCCGGTGACGGCGAAAGCCCGGGCCAGTCGGTCCCGCTCGACCGGATCGAAACCCTCGAGGGTCGTCACATTTCGGCCGGCCACCTTCTCCATGGAAAGCTGGCACGCGATCGTGGCCTTTCCGTCCAGGAGGACGGTGCAGCACCCGCACTGACCGGAGGGGGCGCAACCGTCTTTGGCCGAAGTAACGCCGAGTTCTTCCCGCAACGCCGCCAGGACGTGCGGATGATCGGCCGACGCCCGCACCTCAGCCCCGTTGAGTATGAAGGCCACCTGGGAAGCGAGGGTCGTCATGGCGGGATTGTCGAAGCCCCTTTACAAAGTGTCAAGCTTCGTGCCCCCCGAGACCCTGTTCTGGCGCGACAAAACCGTGCCAGGACCCCATAACGCCGCGCCAAAACGGGGGGTTTTAGGGTTCCGGGGGCGGCTCGGCCCCTTTTCGCTCGGTGATCAGGCGATATGCCTCGGGGATGCGGTAGCGGGCGAAATCGAAGAGTGTTTTCTTGTAGAAATCGCAGTAGTCGAGATCGATCCGGGCCACGACGACCTCATCGCCGGTGGTTATCGCCTGGGCGATGATCTGACCCGAGGGCGCCACGATGACCGTCTGGGCAAGCGAATCGACGCCTTCCTCGAGGCCCCCCTTGGCGACACCGACGACAAAAGACCCGTTCTGATAAGCCCCCGCCTGCATGACCAGATGGTTGTGAAAGGCCTGCAGTGCATTCTGCTGGGGATCGGGGGCGTAGTAG
>DATEEG010000129.1:0-9246 GCA_035281305.1 Acidimicrobiia bacterium
AGCGGCAATCCGCACACGGTCAGGCCGCGCAAGAAATGCCGGTACTTCGATGTCGGGAATAAGCGATATCGATCAAGGATCAGATGTCATGCGCTGGTCACGGTGTGCCCCAGGGAACCACTTTGTGCCAGGTGAAGGGCTTGGGCGATGGTCTCAACGGTCCGCTCGATGTCCTGGTCGCTGGTCGACCAGTTGGACACGGCGACTCTCAGGAGCCGCTCTCCTCTCCAGGTTGTCCCTCCTAGCCAGACGGTCCCATCCTTCTGGATGATCCCTTCAACGCTGTTCGTCAATGCGGCGTCGCCAACCCGGATCAGGACTTGGTTCAGAATGACGTCGTTGACAACATGCACGCCTGGAATCGCCGCCACGCCATCGGCGAGCCGTCGCGCGAGCCGACAGCACCTATCGACGAGTTCAATGATCCCCAACCGTCCCAACGAACGGATGGCTGCCCAGGTGGCGAAGCCTCGCGCCCGACGTGATGACTCGGGAACGTAGTCGCCACCCCCGAATTCCCTTCCGGCCACCTGACCAGTCAGGTATTCAGCCGTGTACGCCATGGCCGTGGCATGTACATCGGGGTGGGCACAGAAGGCATAGCCGGAGTCATACGGGACGTTGAGCCACTTGTGCCCGTCGCAGCCCCAGGAGTCGGCGCCCTCAAGGCCATCCACCAGATGCCTGAGCGAGGGACTTGCTGCGGCCCACAATCCAAAAGCGCCGTCAACGTGAAGCCATGAGCCCCTCCGGTGAGCCTCTTCTGAGATCCGCTCCAAGTCATCGAATGCTCCCGTGTTCACGTTGCCCGACTGGGCTACAACGATGGTTGGGGCGGCAGGCTCATGATCGAGGATGTCCGACAACGCCGAAGCGTCCATTGAGCCGTTCGAGCCGGCGGGAACAACTGCCATTGCCTTCTCTCCGACTCCCAGCAGCCGAAGTGACCGGTCGATGGTGGCGTGGCGTTCCTCACCTACCACGACTCTGAGGCGAGGCGCACCAAACAGACCATCCACGCCAACGTCCCAGCCATGGTCCCGCAGGACCTTCCATCGGCCGGCTGCCAATCCAACGGAGTTGGCGGCTTGGGCTCCGGTGACAAATCCCACTGAAGCCGAGGAAGGGATGCGCAGCAGGTCCTTCAACCAGCCGCCAGCTACATCTTCGAAAGCCAGCGCCGACGGCGATAGAGCCTCGTTGAACGCATTCTGATCCCACCCGCTGGTAAGCAGGTCTGCCGCTAACGCGGCATCCAAAGAGCCGCCAACCACGAAGCCGAAATAGCGCGGCCCAGCCGATGCCATGAGACCCGGCCCCGCCAGCTCGATCAGCTCAGCGAGAACCTCTCGTGTGGTCACGCCAGCCTCAGGCAGGGGTCCCACCATCCCAGCCCGGATATCCGCCCTCGAAGCGTGAGGTCCAACGCGGGAGTGTTTCAGGTCGGCTCTATAGGCGGAGATGTGATCCACGACTTGGCGCAAGGCCAGGCTCAGCTCGTCCATTTCAGAAAGCTAGACCAGGCGTCAAGGTCAGGTGGTGCAAATCCGGGTAACCGAGCGCACATGTGCCGATGTCCAGCGGTGGCGACGGTCCGTTAGCCCGATGTTGCGGAATCCGTCATCGCGGCAACGGGTTCGGGCCGGTGGCCGTCACGAGCCGCTGGGGCACCCAGTCGTCGACGTGATGGAACCCGTCGTCGAAGGGGCCGTCACCGAGCTCGACGGATGCCCTAAGTGAAAGTCGATAGAACTTCACGTGCGTGAAGTCCTCGAACAAGATGTAGACGGGGTCGGGTGTGCTGTTCGGGCCCTGGAATTGCTGTCCCGTCAGGACCGGCTTATGGGCTGCGACGAACGCGTCGAAAGTATCGCCGACCACGACTCCGAGGTGCTCCAACCCCATCTTGTACACGCGCTGGTGCACGGGCGGGATGAGCTCGATCAGCGGGACCACCTTGCCGTCGAATACTTCGAGCGGCTCGGCGGGAACGATCAAGGAGATCGGCCGCCCGTTCCAGACGTTCTCGCGATTGGCGACCGCGTGGCGTTCGAGGAGCCCCCGCACGTGCACGTACTGGTCCCATTCGGAGACCCGGTAGGCGAGATGGCTGAGTCCGTATGGAGCGATGTCGATGCCGCGTGTGGCCAGCCGGTCTCGCTGCTGGGCAGCGAATGCCCGATAGTCCCCGATGATGTCCTCGATTTGATCCGCCATCACCCTCTCCCAGTGACTCGTACAGGTGGTTGACGCCCACGCCCTTCCCGTCAACGTCGACGCATCGTCGGCCAGAGCGCGCACCCGCGTACCGGGCGACCGATCGCTTACATGATCCCATGCGGCCGACTGCCAGGGCCGGCGGCAGGTCGTTAAGGCGCCGGGGGTCTGATCCTTTGCGACGGCGCACCTCCATGCCCCGGCCGGGACAACGTCGCTATTCGGAAGAAGCTCGCTCGAAGGAAACTACGGTGCCGGGATGACAGAGATCGGAACGGATTGGCGCTTGGTCGATGGTGTTGCGACGGCCTGGTTCGAAGCACCGTCGCTGATCGAGGCGGCTGAGCTGGCCGGACGCATCGTGGAGCTGTCGGCCGAGAGCGCGGTCGACCTGCGGGCGACAGGCATGCGGGTACGCCTGGACTCAGACCGTCACGCCGAGGCGGTTTCGGCGGCCGCGCGGGATCTCGGGATGACCGCGAACCCTGCTGCGGTGCAGCATCTGAGCGTTGTGCTCGAATCCGCCAACCCGACTGAGGTGAGGCGGTTCTGGCAGGTGGTGCTCAACTATCTGCCCGGAGAGGACGGGGGTTTGACGGATCCGTTGCGGCGCGACCCCGCGATTTCGATCCGGCATTCGACGGAGCCGCGGCCGCTTCGAAACCGGATCCACCTAGACGTGGTGCGGCCGGCCGCGGCGGTCGAGCAGGCGAATCTTGGTGAGGGATTCGGAGCGTTCGGGGTCTGCCACACCGACCCCGACGGCAACGAGGTCGACCTCGTGCCGGGCCAGGCGCTCGGCAACGGGACGGGGACAGCCGACTGGCAGGTGGTGTTCAGCGCGATGGCGTGCTACCGCACCACCTCCCCGACCCAGCAGCGTGACCTGGCCGCCGCAGCAGCGGCGGTGGCCGACGCCAGCGGCTTCCCGCTGCTGGTCGACCTACGGCCCGGGCTCGTGATCATCGACAGCGGTAAGGACCAGTGGGTAGACGACGCCCACGGCCTCGAGCTCGACTTCACCGACCTCGCCGGAAACCTCCAGACCGCTGCCCGCCAACTCGAGGCCACTGCGGATCCGGCTCTGCCGCGCTTCGCTCAACTTTTCCTCGACGCCGCCGACGTCGCCGCAGTCCGCGCGTTCTGGGTTGCCGCCCTCGGATACACCCACGACCGGCGGCCCTGGGTCAACGACATCCACGATCCGCGGCGGCTGAACCCGGTGCTGGTGTTCCAAGAGCTCGATACTTCCGAGACGGAGCGGCGCCGGCAGCGCAACCGCATCCACTTCGAGCTGGCGGTGCCGTCGGACCTCGCGCAGACCCGCCTCGCCACGACCGTCGCAGCCGGTGGCCGGCTCCTTGACGAGTCAGACGACCGCTGGCGGATCGCCGACCCCGAAGGTAACGAAGTGGTGATCGTCACTGGGACGTGAGCTCGCCTTCGGATGAGCTCCACGCGTGGCGGTTTCTCGACCGGCATTCCCCCAAGGTGAGGGATGGACCGACCCGATCTGCTCGCAACCCGGCCATACGAGGGGTTCTTTCAACCCGGACACCCACCACCGCGGCGGGGGGACCGAGCAGGGTCAGACCATGTAGGACCGGAGCGGATTCTTCTCTCTCAGGATCGCCCGGTCGGCGGCGAAGGGCGAGAGATCCAGGTCCGTAGTTCCGTCCTGGGACAGGTCACACAGGAGTCGCCCGATCAATGACGCGAACTTGAAAGCATGCCCGGCGCCGATGGCGGTGAAGATGTGTTCGGTGCCGGGCACACGATCTATTACAAAGTCGCGGTCGGGCGTCAGCGTGTAGAGGCAGGTCTTGGCCAACCGCACGCCTCCATTGGCGGTCGGAAGATGCTGGTCGGAAAACGCCTTGATGGCGTTGGTCGCTTTGGGGTCGGGGTGGAAGGTACGGGTGTCGGCGTCGGTCATTACTTCGCACCTGTCCCAGGCCACCTTCACGGCCGGTTCTCCGAAGATGGGAAACCCGTAGAAACAGGGAACGTCCATCCAGATCCAGATTGGAAACCGGGAAGGGTGGAAGGCCGGGGCGTCGATGGGGTCGAGATACACGACCTGCTCGAGAGTGACGTCGAGAGGAAAGGCCACACCGATGTGTGCCAGCAAACGATTGGTCCAGGCGCCCGCAGCCACCACCAGGGTCTCGGCCCGATACTCTTTGTCGGCCGCCACGACCTCTACCTCACCGTCGACCTCGCGGATTGACGTCACGGGCGCCGTGTCGATGAGCGTGGCTCCGTTTTCGGTCGCCATGTGTCGATGAGCGCGGTTGGCCCGAGCCGCCATCGCGATGCCCGACTGCGCCTGGTAGAGGGCCACCACATCGCCGGGCAGCCGCCATTGCGGCCACCTCTTCATCACCTCCGAGGCGTCCATCTCTTCATAAGGAACCGAGGCCGCCCTCATGGAACTCCGGTAGGCATCGAGGCCGATGACGCTGGTGGGGAGCGCCAGATCGAGGCCGCCTGTGCGAAGGATCACCTGTTCGCCGGACTCGACCTCGAGCGTCTCCCAAGCCTCGTACGCCGACTTGGCCATCTCCACGTAGGCGGGTGTGTGGTACGAGAGCCGGATGATGCGGCTGTGATCCTCGGAGGCGCCGCGGCCGTGACCCAGCTCGAACTGTTCGATACCGAGAACCTCTTCGCCCAGGCGTCGCGACAACCAGTAGGCCGACGCACTGCCTATCCCTCCCAACCCGAGCACAATCGCCCGAAAGTCGCTCACCCCAGCTGGTCACCGATGTAACGGCGGATGTCTTTTGACCAATCTTCCATGGGGGCGTAGAAGCCCGTCGTGAAACGGCGCGAAGTCATGCCCCGCTGGACGAGCCGGCAAGCCTGCCAGTCCTGGCGATTGACCAGGTCCCAGAAGTCGACCGCATCTGACGGGTCGAACCCGGGCGTCGATATCTCGTCGCGGTGGAAGAGAAAGTCGCAGACCACCGTCGTCGAGTCGGGAGCGTGAGGCCAGAGAGTGAAGGCCGCCACATGATCGGCCGAAAGGCTCAGCATGAGGTTTGGATAGATGAGCTGGCCTTTGTGTCGTTCCTTCTCCTCGGGCGACAAGCCGGGAAATGGCCGGCGGTTGGTGGTGCCCGTCGCGGTGAAAGTCCACGCTCCCTCCCGGTGCGCGATCCCGTTTTCCCAATCGAGACCGCTCCCTCCACCCTGTTTGAACGCCGGAACCAGGTCGCAGAGTTCGGGGTGAACGGGGCCGCAGTGGTAGCACTCGTTGTAGTTCTCGACGATGGCTTTCCAGTTCGCTGCGACGCGGTACACGATGCGGAAAGATGTCACGAGGTCGGTCAACGGATAGTTGGCCAGGAAGGTGTCCGCACCGGCCAGTTGAGCAATGAGTGGTGCCGCTTCGGACGGCTCGAGGTGGACCCAGATGAAACCTCCCCAGGTGGCGACGGCTATCGCATGTAGGGGAAGGTCCTCCTTTCTCAAGCCATCGCTCTCGTCCAGATAAGGAGCCGCCCGGAGCCGCCCGTCGAATGAGTAGGTCCAGGCGTGATAGGGACATTGAATCGAGCCCTTGAAGGTTCCGGTGGGTCCTACCTCCTTCTGCTCGGGCTTCCCTTCGCTGGGGTCGAGGACCGATCCGCGGTGGCGGCAGAGGTTGTAGTAGCCCGACAGCTCACCGTCCCGGTTGCGGGTGACGAGAATGCTCTCCCCGGCGATGTCGCAAACGAGGTGGTCGCCGATCGCCGGGAGCTCTTCGACCCGCCCCACGCAGATCCACTGCCGGAAGAACACCCGCTCCCGCTCCTTTTGGAATGCTTCAGCGGAGACATAGCTGGAACGAGGAAGGGTGGGCTCCACTTGCCCCAGGCTAGAACCTCAAGCCGCCCCTAAGCCCAGACCCTCGGGATCGATTCCTGCCAGCGGCGCATCCACATTTGGCGCCCTTCATTGAAGGCGGCCAGTTCGATCGCCAGATCGAATGCGTCACCGTCGGTGGTGAGTTCGAGGGAAGCGACGGTCCCGACGGACCAACCGGGGCGGTCGTAGCTGACCTGCCCATCGAATCGCACCCGGGTCGAGTTGGGGTCGTCATCTGTGACCGATACCGACCAGGCGAGGCTCGAGTCGATCGTCAAGTCGTTTCGATCGGGAAGCCGTTCGGCCCCCGCCACGCGCTTTTGGTAGACAGTCGAGCCGTCGCCTTTCTTCACCGACCACGTCAGGTCTTCGGATAGCGCGACCACAGGCGGCTGGGGAGGCGGAGGCGATTCATCGATTTCGAGTCGAGACGACTCGGGCCGAGCCGGGACCACAGGCAGCATCAACCTCGAACGACCCGGATCGACCGTGAGGGTGAAGCGGCGGCAGGGCGGAAAGACGATCGGGAAATCGGCTCCGGCTATCGCCAGGCGCAACCGCCAGCCCTCCGGTACCAGTACCGACGAAGCCAGCAGGGGGAATCGCACCTGACGCCCGACCTCGGACCGGATCGGAACGGGATCGGAGAGGTCGTCGGGAAAGGCCAGATTGCGGCTCCCCCGACAGATCAGATGAGACTCGCCTTGCGGGCTGACGATGAGCAATCGGGCCGCCGCTACGCCACAGGGCTGATCTACCGTGCAATACAGGTCGAGCTCGGGCTGTCCGAGTATTTCCATGGGCTCGGGGAGCGGATCGGTCTCGAAGACAAGGGACGCTTCGTCGTCGAGTGTGGAGTCCTGGCTGCCGAGCCCGGCTCGATCCCAAAACGGTGCATGCGATCCCACCCACTGCGGCCCACGCCAGGAGAGCGGGCCTTCGTGGTGGAGGTCCGACAACGGACTCTGCCAGGTCGAACCATCCGTCGGCGGCCACGACGGCTCCGCCCGCCAATAGCCTTGCGACTCGAGGGCGTCGTAGGGAGGCGCGGTCCTGATCCACGCAGTCAACGGGGGCATGTTCATGACACCGTTCTCGTCTCCCCGGAGATGGTGTCCAAACCACCTGGCCATCAAGTCGAGATGATCGAAGGTGGGAGTGGGAACTCCGGTCGCCGGGCGATAGTGGCCCCAGGGCCCGATCACGGCCCGCTTGGGGCAACCCAGTCGGTCCAACAGCGCCAGCATTCCGTCGACGTAGCCGTCCAGCCATCCGCCGATGAGAAGGGTGGCCGCTTCGATCGACCCGTAGTCGGCGCACGGGGAACCATGCAGCCAGTAGCCGTCACGTTGCTGGTGGCGAAGCCAGTTGAACGGCCACTGCGGAGTGTTTTCGAGCCGCTCCAACCACATCTCCATCCAGCGGTCCCCGACGATGTCCGGATCGGGCGGAAGACCGTTGTAAGCCACCATCAATCCCGGCCAATCCGCCTGCTCCGCCGCATGGAGTGAGCCGCCCACGTAATGGACATCACTGGCAAAGCGGTCGTGGGTCGCATGGGCGGCCACTATCGCCTTGAGTTCCGGCGGGCGCGCCATCGCCGCCTGCAACGACGAGAAGCCTCCCCAGGAGATGCCCCACATCCCGACGTTGCCACTGGACCAATCCTGGTTCGCCGCCCACGTCAGAACTTCGAGGGTGTCGGCCATCTCCCGGGCGGTGTATTCGTCGGTCGCAGTCCCCTCCGAGGCTCCGGTCCCCCGGACGTCGACTCTGACTCCGGCAATCCCCCGCTGAGCCAGATAGGAATATGTGCTCCAGTCGAGACCGAAGAAGCCCTCGTCCTTGCGATATGGAACGGACTCCACCACGACGGGAAACGGTCCGTCTCCCTGGCTGTCGGGAAGGTAGACGGTGAGGGCGACTCGCACGCCGTCGGACATGGTCACGAAAACGCGGCGATCGATCCGAACCGGGTAGCGGCGTTCTTCGGTCATGGAGCCTCAGGAGCCTAGGTGAAGTGATGCGATCTCACCTCACGCTTGGATCGGTTCGAGAACTAGGGTTTCTGTCGTGGGAGACACCCCAGCCAAGCCGGTCTACTACTCGGATTACCTCCAGCTCGATCGGCTGCTCGGCAGCCAGCAACTGGCTTCGGCCGCCGCCGGAGAGCCGGTCCACGATGAGATGTTGTTCATCATCGTCCACCAGGCCTACGAGTTGTGGTTCAAGCAGATTCTCTGGGAACTGGACGAGGTCGCCAGGCTGCTGGCCCCGGCCCGAGTCGCCGAGACGGCGATGCTGCGGATCGTCGCCCGGCTCGATCGCATCACCGAGATCCAAAAGCTTCTGATCGACCAGATCAACGTGCTCGAAACCATGACTCCGCTCGACTTCCTCGAGTTTCGCAACTTCCTCATACCGGCCTCGGGATTCCAGAGTGTCCAGTTCCGGTTCATCGAGAACCGCCTGGGCGTGCGGCCCGAGGACCGCATCAAACTGGCCGGCAATCCCTATACCGCCGCCTTGAACGAGGCCGATCGCGGGCGGGTCGAGGAGTCAGAGGCGCAGCCCAACCTCTTCGACCTGGTGGAGGCCTGGCTCGAACGCACTCCGTTCCTCGATCATGGCGACTTTCACTTTTGGGACATCTACCAGGCGGCTGTTCACGAGATGCTCGAGCACGATCGGAGCGTCGTTGCCACCAACCCCAACCTCAGCGAACCCGAAAGAGAATCTCAACTCAAGACCTTCGCTCAGACGTTCTCTCTGTACGAGGCGGTCTTCGATGAAGCCATGCACACGGCGCTGGTGTCGGCCGGCGAGCGTCGGCTTTCTCACCGGGCTTTCCAAGCGGCCCTGTTCATCAACCTTTACCGGGACGAACCCGCGCTGCAGGAACCGTTTCGTTTGTTGACCCTGTTGATGGACATCGATCAGGGATTCACATCCTGGCGCTACCGGCATGCCCTCATGACACAGCGCATGATCGGGCGCCGGGTCGGGACGGGTGGCTCGGCCGGGGCCGCTTATCTCACTCGTTCGGCTGATCGCAACAAAGTGTTCGGTGACCTGTTCCAGCTCTCAACCTTCATGATCCCGCGCTCGTTGCTGCCCGAGTTGCCGGTTGACCTCGAGCGAACGATGCGGTTCCGATTCGAAGACGTATGAGCCACA
>DATEEG010000130.1:0-3413 GCA_035281305.1 Acidimicrobiia bacterium
GTCATCAAACTAGTTGATGTGGCTCTGCTGTCGGTCACAGCGGGCACGCCCACTCAGGGATCTCCCTTCGGAACCGCCGCGATCGCGATCTTCTTCTTCATCATCATGACCTTTGTCGGGTACACGATGGTCACTGACCAGGACCGGACCTGGCTCCCCGTCTTTGTCATCGCCGGCTTCGTCGCCAAACTCCTGGGGTCGACCGCCCGGTACCTGGTGTTGGAGCTGGTCTACGGCGGCAAGGGCGACGCCAGCGGCTACCACGGGTCGGGCCTCGAGCTGTCCTCGGTGTGGCGATCGTTCCAGGTCCCCAGCAGCATCCAGCGGGTCGGAACCGATGTTTTGGAAGGCATCACGGGACTGCTCTACGTCCCCTATCAGCCGTCGAAACTCGGCGGCTTCTTCATTTTCGCCTCCATATCCTTTTTCGGCCAGCTGCTTCTGTACGCCGCTTTCCGCCACTCCTTCCCAGCCCGCCATCTCAAGTGGTACGCAGCCCTGATCTTCTTCTGGCCGACGATGGTCTACTGGCCGTCGAGCATCGGAAAGGAGGCGATGATGGTCCTTTGGATCGGGATCGCTTCTTACGGAGTCGCCCGGCTTCTGAAGAGCTACAACCCCGGCTGGATCTTGTTGATCGGCGTTGGCCTCGCCGGAGGAGGCATCATTCGGCTCCACATGTCGCTGCTCCTGGCCGGGGGCCTGGTGTTGGCGCTGCTCTTTGCGAAGGCGCCGGCCGTCAAGGGCGCCCAAATCCGCCGACTCGGACTCCTGGGGGTCGCCGCGGTGGGGTTGGTAATAGCCGCAGTCTTCACGGCGGCCGACTTCGGAGTGGACCTGGCGGCGGTAGCGTCGGCCGAGGCTGCGACGGACGAAGTTGGCAATGTTCTCTCCGGGGTGGAGGCCCAAACCGACAAGGGTGGATCAGCCGTGACCGGTTCAGCGGTCTCTAGTCCCCTCGACCTTCCCGAAGCGATTTTGCGAGTGATGTTCCGGCCACTGCCCAATGAGGCAACCAATATCCAGACACTGGCGTCGAGCCTGGAGGGAACGATCCTGCTGTTGGTTTTCATCGTGCGCCTGCCGTGGATACTCCGCAACATGCTCCGCATGCGGCGGACTCCTTACTCCGTTTTCGCCTTCGTGTACACCGGGGGATTCATCATTGCCTTCAGCGCCATCCTCAACCTGGGGATCCTCGCACGGCAGCGATCGCAGGTGATCCCATTCTTCCTGGCCCTGCTGGTGGTGTGGGGTCGCAAGCACGTCGATGAGGACGACGAGGTCTCGACGGTGGCGATCGAGGTGGAGCCGCGGCAGCTCGAGTTGGGCGGAGTATCGGCGCCGCAACCGGCGCTGACCCTGGTGCGATCGGGTTCCGGGCCGGCCGGCTCCTGGTCTCAGCCCCGTCGCTGACCCGCCGGAGTCACGTCGAGCTGGCTTCTAGCTGGACGATGAACCTCCGAGCCTAGAGTTGGAGCAGACCTGCTGGTAGCTTCAGGGTTCGTGGGGTCTTGTGGGGAGCGGGTAGAAAATGGAGCGGCAGTGTTAGCAATCAGCGCGGAAAAACGGTGTCTCGACTCTGGTGGCCGACGTGCCTCGTTATAACCGCCGCAGTGGTGGGGCCGGCCGAGACAAATCCGAGCGTCGTGAAGCCGCCGAGCGCTACGCCGCCGAGGCGGCGCGTTCCGAGCGCCTGCTGGCCCTCGAACAGAGCCGGAAGGGCCGCCGTCTCAAGCCGCCCGAGACGGATGCCCTGGTCGTGGTCGACCATGTGTCGAAGGTCTATGTGCCGTCGCCGCCGTGGATGCGGTTGCTACTCAGGTCGTCGATCCGTCGACCCGTCGTGGCCCTGGAAGATTTCTCCCTCGACGTCCAGCCGGGACAAATCCTGGCGGTGGTCGGCCCGAACGGAGCCGGCAAATCAACCCTGTTTCGGGTGCTTACGGGCCTCACCACTCCCACCAGCGGTCGGGCGTACGTCTGCGGGCTCGATGTCACCCAGAAGTCGCACGAGGTGCGACGTCTGATCGGGTTCGCCCCCGCCGACGAGAAGACGCTCCTTCTTCGGAACACCTGCCGGGAGAACCTCGTCTTCCACGGACAGTTGCAGGGAATCCCTAAGAGAAGGCTCATGAGGCGAGTCAACGAGACCCTTGACTTCGTCGGTCTGGGTAATGCTGCGGACCGCGTCGGCATCGCCCTTTCATCTGGCATGAAGGCTCGACTCCAGCTAGCCAGGGCACTCCTCCACCGCCCGCAGGTGTTGATTCTCGACGAACCGACGTCGGCCGTCGATCCGGTAGCGGCCTACGAGCTGCTGGAGCTGATAAAGCAGGTCGTAAAGGATCAGAACGCCGCCGCTCTGATCAGCTCCCATCGCCTCGAGGAGATCGAGGCATTGCACAACGACGTCGTTCTGCTCGACGAGGGACTCATCAAATACCGCGGAAACCTCGACACCCTCCGCAGCATCTGGGAAGAGCCCAGGCTCGAGATCACCTTCCACGCTGAACTTGAGTGCCTCCGTGCCTACAACCAGCTGCAGCGAATCCCTGAAGTCGAAGTGGTTGGGGTCGAAGGAACCACTCTCACGCTGGCTACCTCGATTGGCCTCGGAAAGCTCTTTGCCCTGGCCAACGGTGAGATGAGCGGAGTGCAATCGATCCAGGAGCTGAAACTCCCGCTGCGAGAGTTGCTGGCCAAGATCCTCATCGACAAGGCCGACCAGCCGGTGCAGGCATGACCGCCACCAAGAAGACCGCGGGGGCGCGCGCCTCGATCGCCGGGGGCGCGCACTTGATCAGCCGGCTCTGGGGAGCGAGCGATGCCTTCCTTCGCCTCGGTTGGCGACAGGCGATCAGCTATCCGCTCGGGTTCTTCATGAGCCAGATTTCCAACTTCCTGCCGATCCTGATCTACTTCTTCGTAGCGGATTTGGTCACCCAGCCTGAGCGAGCCTTCGGTACTGACTACTTCAGCGCGGTGGTGATCGGATTGATCGGGGTCAAGCTGCTCGACTCGGGATTGCGAGGATTTGGGACGCAGATGGATGTTGCCATCAACCGTGGGTGGCTCGAGATGTTCCTGGTCGAGCCGGTCCGCTGGCGCTTCCTCCCGATCGCCATGTCGCAATGGCCGAACGCTCAGGGCGTATTCGCCGTGGTCACCATGGCACTCTTGGGGATCCTCCTCGGGGCCCACTTCGAACTCAGCGGCATCCCCATCGCCCTGGCTATAGGGGCGCTGGGGATGATTGCCGGGCTCGCCATCGGAACCATGTCGGCAGCAATCAAGGTCCTCGCCAAGAGCGGTGACCCGGTCCTCCTGCTCTACACGTTGATGGCCCAGTTGTTCTCCGGTGTGTATTTTCCGGTCGAGAACCTCCCCGACGGCATTCGGTGGGTGTCCTA
>DATEEG010000131.1:0-3131 GCA_035281305.1 Acidimicrobiia bacterium
ACGGAGGCGGTATGACCGATCGTGTCCGAGCCCTGGTCTCCGTAGTCGGCCGCGTCCGGTGCCTCACCGGCGCCGCACGAGTCCATGATCACGATGATCGCCCGTCTCATGTGCTGATTATCGCTCAACGGGCGAGGGCGGATTGTCCCAAACCGTCAACCGGTATCTCCCACTCGTAGGAGAACTTGGCAACCCTGAGTATCAATGACGTTTCGACGCTGGTCACTCCGTCCATGTGTCCCAGATCCTGCGTCACGAACTCGAGCAGGTGCTCCTGGTCGTGGAAGAAGGCTTCGATGATCACTTCGTACCTGCCGGTCGCCAAGCCTGCATAGCGGACTTCGGACTTGGTAAGCAGGGAGGCGACGACCTCTTCGATCTGTCTCAGGGAAACCGAGATGCCGATAATCGCCGACAGGGTCATGCCGACGGCACGGGGGGTGGGGACCGCCACGATGTTGATCAGGTCCTCGCGGAGCAGACGGGCGATCCGATTCCGCACGGTGGCTTCGCTGATCTCGAGTTTGCGCCCGATTTCCCGGTTGGAGGTCCGACCGTCGTCTTGAAGGATCGCCACGATCTGTCGATCGACCTCGTCGAGGACGCTTCGCCGGTTCCTGCTCTTGCCACTAGGGTTGCTCATTGCGCAGACTCGCTGTTCGATGTCGCCTGTTTGCGCAGGAAAATGTAGCCGGAATTGGCTGCAAGCGTTTTTGGGACGGACCTAGAGTCGCCGCTAAGCAACCGGAGGAACTTCTGTGGTCGGATCGGGCAGCACTGACGGAGCATCGAAAGTCTTCTCCCGACCCGCCTCCGGGTTGATCCGGGTCGCCGGATCGGCGGACGTCTTCATTTTCAACGTCGGTCTGGTTTCGGTCGGGATCGCAATTGCGTTCAACCAGCTTTATGGACCGAGCCTCTATCCGGGCGCGGCGCCGTGGCTCTCCTCACTTCTCGCCATGGTGGGGATGCTTTTCGTGGCGGCAACGTTCTACGCCTGGTCGGTGACCTTCCCGCGCTCGGGGGGTGTGTACGTGTCGCTTTCCCGGTCGGTGGGCCCGGGAGTTGGTTTCGTCCTGTCGTTGGTCGAGACGATGATTCTGATGTACTACGCCGCGCTGGCCGCAGGGTTGATCGTCACCGTCGGCCTGTCGTCGTTCTTTGGGACGGTCGGTTTCATCGGCGGGAGCGACCTCCTCGTCTCCTGGGCTGCCACCGCTGCTTCCCCGCAGGGGATCTTCTGGATCGGTACCGGAGTCCTTGTCCTGGCTGGCCTCTTGCTCACGTCCGGAACCAGGCGGTACTTCGCCGTCCAGAAGGTGCTATTCGTGATCGCGGTCCTGGGCACCTTGGTGTTGGTCCTGGTTCTGATGTTCGGTAACAGCGAGACATTCTTTGCCAACTTCGAGAGGTTCACCGGGCTGACAGGCGACCAGGTGATCTCCGCAGCCCAGGAACTCGGCTGGGCATCGGCCCCGATCACGTTCGGCGCCTCGTGGGCGTTTCTAGTCTGGCCGCTGTTACCGCTGTTGGGAGGGGTGCAGTCGGTCGGAATCGGAGGCGAGATCAAGTCGGTCCGTCGCACCCAGCTTTACGGGATGCTTGGGGCAATTGTCGCCACCGGTCTGTTGATCGCCCTCTTCGACGTCCTCGCCACGAGGGTCTTCGGCTATGACTTCCAGGGAGCCATCGGGTTCAACTCGATCGTCGGTTTGGTGGACCCCTCGACCAATGCTTGGAACTTCTCCACCGAAGCGTCCCTTGGTGCCAGCCCGTGGTTCACCGTGCTGATAGGGATACTGGCGGACAACCTGCTGTTGGTGATAATCGTCATGTTCACGTTTGTGGCATGGATCTGGTTCTGGGTGCCGGCGGAGATCGCCTACACGACGAGAACGATGATCGCCTGGTCGTTCGATCGCATCGCCCCGGATCGGCTGGGAGAGGTGAGCGCCCGCTTCGGCACTCCGACCCTGGCGATTTGGCTGTCCACGGCCGGGTCGATCGTATTCATGTGGTTCATCGCTTTCCAGGCGATCGCCCTGCTCACGCTGATCGAGGCGTTGACTGTCGTGTGGGGCACCGCGATGGTCGCTGCCGTTGTCTTCCCGAAGACCCGAAAGACCCTCTTCGACATGTCACCGGCGTCAGAGCACCGATTGGCAGGCATGCCGCTCATGTCGATTACGGGGACGATCGCCGCGTTGTTCCTGGCGACCGTCCTTTACATGCTTTGGAACGACCCGAACGCGGCGGGGCCTCTCTTCAGCTCGGACGGAATCCGAGCTGAGTTCTGGCTGCTCGTGGGGGTGGTGGTCGTCGGCATCCTCTGGTACCTCGGGGTCAAGTCCTATCGGCGCCGCAACGGAATCGACATTTCTCTCGCCTTCAAGCAGATACCGATCGAGTGAGCCTCGGGGACGAAACGAGTGTCGAGGCATCTCGTCTCATACTCCAGGCTCAGCAGGCAGGGATCGTGCTGCGAGCGCTGGGATCGGTCGGCGTCGGCCTTCATTGCAGCCCGTCGCTGGAAGCGATGACTCTCCGTCACCGACAACCCAAGGACATCGACCTGGCGACCCGGAAGCAGGACCGCAGGGAACTTCGAAGGTTCTTCGAAGGTCAAGGGTACGAGGTTGACCGCGACATGCTGGTCGCCATGGAAGGAACGAGATACCTGTTTCGGAACCGGGCTCGCTCGATCGATGTCGACGTCTGGGTGGATGTCCTCGATCTGTGCCATCGTCTCGACGTAAGCGATCGTCTGGGGGTGGGACCGACGCTGACGATCGAGGATCTGGTTCTTTCCAAGCTGCAGATAGTCGAGCTCACGTTGGGTGACCTCGAGGATCTGGCGACCATGATCTCGATCCACAGGCTCTCAGGCGAGCAGGCCGATCGGGATGATCCCGAAGTGATCGATGTCGGGTATCTGACCGGCATCCTCGGAGACGACTGGGGGTTCTGGCGTACCGCCCTCGGCAACCTCGAGAAGCTCAATCAGCACGTCGCGTCCCAAGCTCGACCGAAGGTCCAGAAGATCATCGACCTCGCTCATGCCTCACCCAAAACGGTCCGGTGGAAGCTGCGGGCCCGGATCGGCGAGCGAATGCAGTGGTGGCAGGACGTTG
>DATEEG010000132.1:0-6880 GCA_035281305.1 Acidimicrobiia bacterium
CCGCATAACAACTCGACCATGAGTGACAGGCCATAGCCTTTGTGACCCCCCGTCTCGTCACCCTCGCCACCGAGAGGGAGCAGGGGCGCATCAAACGAGAGCACGCCGTTGTCGTCGAGGGTCGGTGGCTGCCCGGCCTCAGCAACCCAACCCCGCGGGATGTCCCGCCCCTCTCTCAGGGCGGTTTCAACTTTCCCGACTGCCACAGCCGACGTCGCCATGTCCAGGAAGAAATCAGTCTCATCGTCGGCACCGGCCATCGTCAGCGAGAACGGGTTGGTCCCAAGGACCGATTCGCCCGAAAAGGTGGGCGCCACCCGCCGACCGCTGTTGGACAGGCTGATCCCGATGAACCCGGCCCTCATGGCGCGGCGAGACCAATACCCCGCATAACCGAAGTGGCTGCTGTCGCGAACCGCCACGAATCCCGACCCGAAGCGGCTGGCCATCGATATCGCCTCTTCCATCGCCCGGGCGGCGACGACAATCCCGATGCCGTTGTCACCCTCGAGGAGCCCGGTGGTATCGCTGCCCTGAACGAAACGAAGGACGGGCACCTGGTTGATGGTGCCTTTCTCCAGGCGGACCAGGAAGAAGCTCATCCGGGCGACACCATGGCTGCGAATGCCCCGCAGGTCGGCGCTGGTGAGGACGTCTGCCACCAGGCCGGCATCGTCGGGCGGCACCCCGAGGGCCTGGAAAGCGGCGGCCACGAAATTCTGGACCGTGACGGCATCCATGCGAACGGTTCCTGGCGGCAAGTTCGACGATTCGACCAAAGCTTCTCCGGGTTTACGTGCGGCCGGGATCATACGATGCATCGTGCAGCCCATTCGAGCTCGAGGGCGATTGGCCGCAGGCGTGGCAACGGCCGTGATTGCGGTCGTCGGGCTGTTCGTCTTTCTCGATTGGACGTCGGAATCCCGATCCACGGTGGTTTGGACCTTCGCGCGCCAACCTGAGGGCGTCGTTCACGTCGACAGCCTCGTTGCAACCGCAGACGGGTTCGCACTGCTGGCCCGGCCGCTGGCGGGCGACATGAGGTTGTGGACATCTTCCAACGGCATCACCTGGTCGGGGCGGGCCATTTCGGGCTCGCCCAACCGGCTCGTGGTGGATGGGCATGACCTGCTCGCTTTTGCCGGCAGGTGGGTAATGCGGCTGGGCCAGGATGAGAACCAGCGGCCGGAGGCGTCTCGGATCGACTTCCCCCTTCTGGTTCGGGTTGGATACGGCTCGGGCCGGGCGGGCCTGGTGGCCGGAGCGAACGGTCTCGTCGCCCAGGCGTTTACGGGTGACGTGTTCTGGGCGCCGGGACCTGTCGGCGAAGGAACCACACCCGATTTCGAGCTCGTCGTGGCGGCACCAATATGGGGAGAGGCGATTGGAATGCCCGCCGACGCCAGGTGTGACCCTCCCACGGTCAGCTCGGTGGACGTACCGCCGATAGTGGCTACCCCCCAGGGTTTCACCACTCTCGTGTCCGTCGATGGCGCTGACCCATTCGGAATCTGGCCGGTGTGCGAGCCCGAGGTGTGGTCTTCAGCCGACGGAAAGACCTGGAGGCGTGTGAGCGACGGCAACCCTTTCGGCGCCGGCGCCTATATATATGACATGGGTTGGCGGCAGGGTCGTCTCATCGCGGTGGGGGGCGCCGGCGCCGATGAGGGTGTCCTCTGGCGATCCGACGATGGCCGCTCCTGGACCCGGGCCGAGGCCCTGCCTGCCGATGACGACTTCGAGTTGCGGGAGGTGGCGGCCGGGGAGCTGGGGTGGGTCGTTCTCGGCGAGTGGTCCGACCGGCCGGGCCGCACCGGTTGGATTTCACCGGACGGCAACTGTTGGAAGCCCCTGCCTCGCGACGTCTCCCCCCGGCAGGCCGCGGTCGGGGTCAACCGGATCGTGCTTGCCGAACACGGGGCCTTTCCGCTGATGTGGATAGGGATTTCCGCCGGTGGTCGCCAACTCGGTTGCGATTGACTTTCGGCGTTGGGATAATCGACCCCTGTCCCATCAGAACGGTCGCTGTCTCAGACTGCGAGACGGCGGGGTTGCGAAGCAAGTTGATCAGAGGTGTTCATGGCGGTCCGGAGCGGCGCCCACGCGCTCGTCGAGTCACTCATGGCCGAGGGTGTCAGCACCCTGTTCGGCATCCCCGGAGTCGGGACGCTGGCCGTTTACGACGCCTTTGTCGACCATGGCGACCTCCGTCATATCGAGGTTCGCCACGAACAGGGGGCTCTATTCATGGCGGACGGCTACGCCCGGGCCTCGGGCGAGGTCGGAGTCGCCTTCACCTCAGGCGGACCCGGCGCCCTCAACACACTCACGGCGATGGCGACGGCTTTCAATGACAGTGTCCCCGTCCTCCATGTGCTGAATGAAAACCCGGCCTCCGTTCGCAGGAAGGGGTTGGGCCATTTCCACGACATTTCCGATCAGCTGGGCGTGTTTCGGCCGGTGACCGGCTTCACCCAGCAGGTGGCGTTGGCAGACGAGATACCGGCCGCCATCCACCAGGCCATGTTCGCTCTCAGAAACCGGCGCCCTCGTCCGGCCGTGGTGGAGATTGCCGGCGAAGCCCTGACGACCGCGACCGGAGCCGCGCCGCTGGAACGGGCCGAGCCGGTACCCCGGGCTCCGGAGCCCGGTTCGGTGGAGGCGGCGGTGAGGCTGTTGGCCAGGGCCGAGCGCCCGGTCATCTGGGCCGGCGGGGGCATCGCCAACCCGGCAGCCGCCGCTCAACTGCAGAGGATCGCCGAAATGCTCGGGGCTCCGGTCATCACCACCCAGAAGGGCAAAGGTGGAATGCGATGGGACCATCCGCTCCACCTTGGCAACTGGGCAAATGAATTGCCCGTGCGGCGGCTTTTGGCCCGATCGGACATCATCCTGGCGGTCGGCACCAGGTTCTCATACTTCCCCACGGGCGGATGGTCGCTACGGCTGCCGGACACGATGGTCCAGATCGATCTCGATCCGGCTGAAATCGGTCGCAACTACCGGGCGACAGTCGGCGTGGTTGCCGATGCCCGCCTGGCGCTGAAGGCCCTCGGCGACGCTCTGGAATCCTCCGGCTTCCCGACCAGGGAGTGGCGCACGGCCGAAGTTGCCGACTGCCGCCAGCGCATCGCGGCCGCCCTCGGTCGTCCGGCTGAGATCGACGTCCTCGACCAGATGCGATCCGCCCTTCCCGGCGATGCCCTCGTCTTCAACGACCCCACCACCATCGCTTTCTGGGCCCGCTCCTGGTGGTCGTCGGAATTACCCCGCACGTGGTTCGTTCCTTCCGGATTCGGGACCCTCGGGTACGCGTTGCCGGCCGCCATCGGGGCCAAAGTGGCCCGACCGGACACCGTGGCAGTTGCGGTTGCCGGAGATGCCGGCGTCATGTTCACCATCCAGGACTTGATGACGGCGGTCCAGGAGAGAATCCCGGTGATCGTGATGGTCTTCAACGACCGCGGGTACGGCGTCGAGCGCCGTCACCAAGACCATCTCTACGGACGCAGGTCCGGAGTCGACATCCTTCCTCCCGATTTCGTAGCTCTGGCAAGAGCGTTCGGTGCCCGCGGGGCTTCGGTTGCTGATCTCTCCGAGGTGGGCGCCACCCTCGAATCGGTGATCGACACCGACGTACCTGTCCTGATCGAAGTCCCCAACGAATTCCACCACCCCGGTTACGGCTCCTTCGCCAACTGGGACGAGGAAGAAGAAACCCGCGACCCAGGGTCGTTTTCGTCGTTCAACGACGAAAACAGCCCACAGACCACCGACGAGACGCGATAGGAGCGCTCAATGCCGACGATCGATCTGCACGCCCACGCCATCGTCCCTCAGGCGTTGTCCGAGATGCACGCTGCGCACCCCGATCACGGGCCTGTGCTGGTCGAGGACGAAGGACGATCGTATCTGTCCTACTCCGGACGGGAGCGACTCGGACCGCTGCCGAAGGCGATCTTCGATCCCGCGCTGCGCCTCGCCGACATGGACCGCCAGCGGGTGGACCTCCAGATCATCGCCATCCCGCCCCCGAATTTCTACTACCACATCCCCGCCGGAGTCGGCGCCGACTTTGCCCGGATCCAGAACGATGCCCTCATTGACCTGAGCGAGACGCAGCCCGATCGCTTCCACATGTTCGGAACGCTTCCCCTTCAGGACATCGGTGCCTCGCTGCAGGAGGTCGAACACATTGCGGCTCACCCTCGGGCCCGCGGAGTGCAGATCGGCTCCAACGTCGATGGGGTCGATCTCGACGACCCCCGCTTCGAACCCGTCTGGGACGACCTCGAAGAGCGCGACCTGCCGGTGTGGATCCACCCCGATCAGCGCTCGATCGCGGGATCTGACCGACTGAAGAGCTACTACCTCCAGAACCTCGTCGGACTCCCGCTCGAGTCCACGATCGCAGCGACCAAGTTGATCTTCGGCGGGGTACTCGAACGGCACCCGGGTCTCCGCATCGGATTCGTCCACGGCGGCGGGTTCGCCCCCTATCAGGTCGGCCGCTTCGACCACGGATGGTCGGTTCGACCCGAACCGAAGCTGGTCACCCCGGAGATCAGCCCGGGCCAATACTTTGAAAGGTTCTTTTTCGATTCGCTGACCCACGATCCCGTATCGCTCGAACTGCTGGGAAAGCGGGTGGGATGGGGCCACGTCGTCCTCGGCAGCGATTACCCCTTCGATATGGCCTCGACCGACCCGGTCGGGGGCGTCGATGCCATCCACCTATCGCCCACCGACCGCGCCGCCGTACTGGAACAGAACGCCCACAGCTTCCTCCGGGCTATCCCCGCGTCGAACGGGTCAAGCCGATGAGAAAGGGCCGGCTGGGGAGCCTGGAAGTCTCGTTGATCGGCCTCGGGTGCAACAACTTCGGCCGCGCTCTCGACCAGGCGGGTGCCAGGGTGGTGGTGAACCAGGCGCTCGATTCCGGCATGAACGTCTTCGACACTTCGGACAACTACGGCGACGGACAGTCCGAGTCGTTTCTCGGAACCGCCCTCGGCCATCGCCGCGACCAGGTGGTCATCGCCACGAAGTTTGGCATGCCGATCGCTGGTACTCCCGACTCCGGTGGGGCGGCGCCCGGGTACATCAGGCGAGCTGTGGAGCGCAGCCTCGATCAGCTCGGCACTGACTACATCGACCTGTACCAGCTGCACCGGTCGGACCCGGAGGTGCCGATCGGGGACACCATGGAAGTCATGAACGCGCTGGTCGACGAGGGCAAAGTACGTGAGGTGGCCTGCTCCAACCTGGATTCCGACCAGATCTCGGAGTCAGCCATCGTCGCTCGAACCCTCGGCCTGCGCCCGTTTCTCGCCAACCAGATCCAGTACAGCCTCCTGCACCGAAACCCCGAACACGATCGTTCGATCGAGGTGGGCCAACGAGAGAAAGTGGCCCTGCTCCCCTATTACCCACTGGCGTCGGGAATGCTCACTGGAAAAGCCCGGATCGGCCAGCCCATCGAAGGTCGGCTCCAGATGGAGCGCTACCAGGGGTTTCTCACCGACTCGAACTTCGAGATCGTGGAGGCACTGCGAGGTTTCGCTTTCGAACGGGACATCACCATGGTCCAGGTTGCCCTCGGTTGGCTGCTGGCGCAGCCCATCGTGCCATTCGTCACCGCCGGGGCGACCGGGCCCGACCAGGTGATCGCCAATGCCAAAGGCGCCGACTGGATTCCGTCGCCCGACGATCTCGCCGAACTGGACCGCATCACGACCAGAACCCCCCTCTTCGGCGGGGAGGATCGACCCCGGGGAACCAGAACGCCGCGCCGGAGTCCTTCGAAGTGACGGGCAAGCGCGATCAGGGGGATACGCTCGCCGACCGGATCCTCAAGGTCATCGAGGCGGTGGTCGACGCCGGTGAACCGGTCGGTCCGCGGGGTCTGGCCCGCAGCGCCGGGATCGACCGCAGCGCCGTCGGCCGCATCCTGCAACAACTGGGAGACCTCGACATCCTCGAGCGCCGGGCCGATGGGTACGTCCCCGGGCCGCGGCTCTTTGTCCTGGGACGCATCCTGTCTGCCCTCGATGCCCTTCCCAACGCGGTCCGGCCTCTGCTCGGCCGTCTGGTGGCTGAGTTCGACGAGACCTGTTACGTCTGTGCCCTCCATGGCGATACCGCCGTCTTCACTCATGAGATCCAGAGTTCCAAACCCCTCCGCTTCGTGGTGGAACTAGGTCGCCCGGTGCCGCTTCACGCGGGCGCGGCCGGCCGAGCGATCCTGGCGGGCCTGCCCGAAGAAGAGATCAGAGCCCTGATCGGAACCGCACCTCTGCCGGCTGTGACGCCCAACACCATCCGCGATCCGGCCGAAATCCTCGATCGTGCCGCCAGCGACCGAAACCGGGGCTACACCGTGAGCACCGAGGAGCGCGTTTCGGGCGGCGCATCGGTGGCGTCGCCGTTCTTCGATCACACCAACCGATGCCAGGGTTCGGTGGTTTTCACGGCACCATTGACCCGCTTCGACCCGGACCGCAGTGACGAGATCGGGCGAGCGGTCGCAGCCACGGCGCGGGAACTGTCTCATCGCCTGGGCTACTCCGGCGACTACGAATGGCAATAGGACAGGGGTCGGCGGCCTACCTCAAGCCGGGGCGCCGACCTCGATCCCGAACAACCGGACACTTCCGCTGAAACCCTTGAGGCTTCGAAGCCCGAGGTCGACGGCGGCGATTCCCTCCAGGTTGCGGACGTTGTCGTAGACGACCTCCGATACGGCTATCCCACCCGGTTCGGCCTCGCCGAGGATGCGGGATGCCAGATTGACCCCGTCACCGAATACGTCGCCGTTGGCCTGAACGATCTCACCTAGGTGGATCCCGATCCGAACGTGATAACGAGCATCGCCGCCGAC
>DATEEG010000133.1:0-6889 GCA_035281305.1 Acidimicrobiia bacterium
GAAGCGCCCTGGCCCCGTTGAACATCGAGGAAGAGTCGAGCCAAGCACCTGAATCCGCCCTCTGCCAGAAGGTCGGGAGCCACCGCCAGATATCCGAGCGCCGCCAGACGGTCGGTTATGCGCCGGATGTCGTCGTCGAGCCCGAATGCCTGATGGAGCACTACCACTCCGGCCCACGGACCGGTCTCAGAAGGCATCGCCAGGTATCCGGGAATCGGGTCGCCGGGAAGGTACAGAGTCAGGTCACCGCCCACTTGACGTGACCGTACCGGCGCATCGACCACAATGTGCCCAGAAGAGATGCACGCAATGCTCAAGAATCCATGACGAAGCTCGATGCCGTGGTTGTCGGCGCGGGTCCCAACGGTCTGGCGGCCGCAATAGCTCTGGCCCAGGCGGGACGGTCAGTCAGGGTCATCGAAGGCGCCGACACCATCGGAGGGGGCGCTCGAACGATGGCACTCACCAGACCGGGGTTCCACCACGACGTCTGCTCCGCGGTGCATCCGCTGGGTCTCGGCTCACCGTTCTTCCGCCAACTTCCGCTGCAAGAGTTCGGTCTGGAATGGGTTCAGCCGGAGATTCCGTTCGCACATCCTTTGAGTCCGCGGGAAGCGGTATTCGTCGAGCGATCCATCGCCGCGACTGCGGCCCAACTCGGGACCACCGATGGCGCCGAGTATCACCGACGAATCGAACCGTTCGTCGACGGATGGTCGGATCTCGAGTCCCAACTCCTTGGGCCGATGCTCCGGGTCCCGCGCCACCCAGTCGCCCTGGCACGTTTCGGATGGGTCGCTGCCCTTCCGACCAAGACCCTGTTGAACGCCTTTACCGATGAGCCGGCCAAAGCCTTGTTCGCCGGGGCGTCGGCTCACGCATTTCTGCCGCTCACGCGGATGCTCACCGCATCCTTCGGCCTTCTCTATCCGATTACGGCCCATCGATTTGGCTGGCCGTTCGCGGCCGGCGGCAGCCAGTCGATCGTCGATGCCCTGGCCGGTTATCTGCGTTCGCTCGGCGGAGAGATCGAAACCGGCCACTGGGTGAATCGGATCGCTGACCTGCCTTCCGCCCGGGTCACCTTCTTCGACGTCACTCCCGCCGTGCTGATGGGGATTGCCGGGGACCTCCTGCCACGCTTCTATCGAAGCCGGCTCCAGCGATTCCGCAAGGGTCCCGGCGCCTTCAAGGTGGACTACGCCCTCGATGGACCGGTGCCATGGGCCAATCAGCGGCTGCGCCTGGCCGGGACGATCCACATCGGGTCCTCGGAATCGATCGCAGCCGCCGAAGCGGCCATCTGGAAAGGCCGGAGACCGAGCCGACCGTTCATTCTCCTGGCCCAACCCACCATCTCAGATCCGTCCCGGGCTCCGGCCGGCAAGCACACCCTCTGGGCCTACGCCCATGTGCCGCACGGATCGACTGAGGACTTCAGCGGCGCCATCGAACACGAGATCGAACACCTCGCACCAGGTTTCCGCGACCTGGTGATCGAGCGATGCATCTCCGCTCCCGACGACCTTGCCGCCTACAACCCGAATTACGCCGGTGGGGATATCACCGGCGGCGCTTACACGGTCCCCCAGGTCCTCTTCCGACCGGTTCCGGGGAGAAACCCTTACGCAACGGCGGCCCCGGGAATCTATCTGTGCTCTTCCTCGACACCTCCGGGGGCCGGGGTCCATGGCATGTGCGGCTATTGGGCCGCGCAGGCCGCCCTGAAGCGAGAGCTGGCTTGAGGCGCAGGCCCGGGCGCATCGGTCCCGCGCCAGCGATATCGAAACAGCGATTAGCGAACGAGCCGTAGGCCCGATCTGGGGTCACCGTTCGCAGTGGACCTCCTCGCGAACCCGCTCGGATCGGTCAACGGCGCACCCGAAAGCGCAGGTGAAGCACCCGGTTGCCCTGTATCACCACATCGGGATCCTCCAACAGATGTTGCGCGCGGACCGACCCGAAGTATCGCTTGCCGGACCCGAACACGACGGGTACGACGTCCATGCGGACCTCGTCGACCAGGCCCGCGGCAAGCACCTGGCCGCCGACGTCGCCAGCGGCAACCTCGACGATGCGTTCACCCGCGAGCTCCTGCGCCTGGGCCACGGCTGCCTCGACGCCGTCGACGAAGTGAAACGGGGCCCCGGGGTCCCAGCCCTCAGGCCTGCCCCGATGGGTCACGACGACCACGTGGTCGACCCCAGACGGAGGCGTCCCGTCCCAGCCGTCCGTCATGTCGAAGACGTGGCGGCCGGCCATTGTCACCCCGATCTCGTCCCAGTACGGCCGGGTGTAGTCGTAGGACATCTGCGACACCTTCAAGACGCCGCTCTCATCCAACGGCACGTCACCGCTGACCAACCAGTCGAAAAGGGGTCCGGGTTGGTCGTCCTCGTCGGAGATGAAACCGTCGATCGACACCGAGGCATACATGACTACTTTGCCCAAGGGCGCTCCTCTGCTTAGGGATGCCCCCCATATTGCCGTGACCTGGGCTGTCGGTCTTGTGGACATCAATCGGCGGGCAGCGGCCAGCGCCCGGGTCCGCGGGGGAACCGCCCCCGGATTACGCGGTACCGGGTCGGCGCTGCCACGCTCATGTCACCGTCGGGCGGCCGGCGTCCGGTCTGCGCTACTGCCACCTATGGGGGCGGTCTTGCACGGTGTCGAAGCCGAGTTCTTCACACAGTTCGAGGAAACGGTCCTTCTTGACACCTTGCCACTCCAGGTCGGCCAGGGTTTCGGTCAACGGCACGTCGAAGCGAAGGGTGGTCAAGTCGCGATAGAGGAACGCTTCCTCCCTGCGCTCGACCAGGGTGGCGGCAAGCTTGTCGGCGCCTCTCAGCGTCACCTGCCAATCGTTGGCTCTGGCCGGAATCGCCTCGATCTTCCGCCACCGGGCAAGAACCGTTGCGGCTGACTTGGGTCCCCAGCCTGGGAGGCCCGGCACTCCGTCGGCCGTGTCACCGACAAGCGCCAGGTAGTCGGGAATCGATTCGGGCGACACTCCGAACTTCTCACGGACACCGTCTTCATTCATGATCGTCTGCTGGCGACGATTCAATGTGACGATGCGGTCGCCGATGACGCATTGGGTCAAGTCCTTGTCGGGTGTCGCGATGACAACCTGTTCGACATCGTCGACCCACCTCAGGGCGGCAGTGGCGATGGCGTCATCGGCTTCGTACTCGACCATGCCCCAGCAAACGACTCCGAGGATGTCGAATGCTTCCTCGATCATCGGAAATTGGGCCATCAGGTTGGGATCGATCCCCTCACCGGTCTTATAGCCGGGGAACATTTCGTTGCGGAACGACTCGATGACCGTGTCCGTGGCGACCGCGACGTGAGTCACTTGCGGTTCTCTCAAAAGCGAGAGGGTCGTCTCGATCACACCAAGGGTGGCTCCCACCTCCCGTCCATCCGGCGCCAGGCGGGGCGGGAATCCGAAGAATGCCCGGAACAACTCGTAGGTACCATCAAGCAGGTGGAGACGCACAAAGACGATCCTATCGACGGACCGGAGCCTGAACCCGGGCCGGAGGTCGATCCCTGGGACAAGATGGCCGAACAGGTTTCCTCGCTTGGCCGGAAGCTGAAGGACACTTATCAGCGTTCGATCGCTGACGAGGGGCCCGACCAGGATGACATCAAAGCTGCGCTGCGGACCCTCGGGAATGCCTGGGAAAAGGTGGCTCAGGCGGTCGGCGCCGCGGCCCGGGATGAGGCGGTGCGGGCCAATATGAAGAGCGCCGCCACCGGGTTCTTCGAGGCCGTCGGTGCGGCTTTCACCGAACTCGGTTCCGAGCTACGCCGTTCGAAAGAGACCGAGGAGGAGCCTCGCCCCCCTGACAGCATCGTCGACAGTGACGGCGCAACGGCGACTTCTGGTCAGAATGTCGATGATTCCGTCGCGCGCGGTGATGAAGACCGCTGACGCATCAGCGACCAACCCCAACGGCGACGCAATCACCATCGGGGCGAGCACCCCGGGACGCCAGCCAGGCGAAAGGTATGGTTCGAGGATGCGGGCCGGGAACATTTTGATCGCCGTCGGATTAGGCGTCGTTGTGGTGGGGCTGATGGTGAGGCTCGGCTGGTTTTCCTGGTTCGGCAATCTCCCCGGCGATATCCGTACTCAAGGAGAGCGAGGAAGCTTCTTCTTTCCCGTGACTTCATCGATCGTGGTCAGCGTCGTCGCCACCTTGATCCTCAACATCGTCGCCCGGCTTTTCAACGATCGCTAGTGGCGATGTCCGAAGCTGTCGCTAAGCGCACCCATGACGCGATCGAAGGATCTGACACTGACGAACTCATCCGCATAATCGATGGCCACGTCGCCTCCGGTGACTGGGAGGCACTGGTGGCGTTGAGGACTCTCCTGGCGGAAGCTGTGACCAGGGGAAGGCAGCTATGGGGAGTGGACCAGCACATTCGCTATCGGTTGGCCCTGGAAGGACCTCCGGAGGAGGCCGCCCGCGCTGTGATCGAAGGGCCGGCCCGCTTCGCTCTCGGGCCTCTGACCGAAGTTGCCGCCAACCGCCACACCTTCCAGGACCTCGAACCGTTTCTTCCCCCCGGCCCTGAGCGTGCCCTGGTGGCCCATGAGCGAGTCCTGGCCGGTGAGCACATCGATTCGGCCGCCGTCGACCTGACAGTCATCGAGCTTCCGTTGAGACTTGCTAGCTGGGAGCCCTCTTACTCGAGACCTGAATACAAGTCCGATCGCGTCGAGTCGCATCCACCGGACCTGCCCGCCATGGACCTGTTGGCGCTCCCCGATCACGCCGATCAGATCGACGATCCTGACGCAACGAACGCACTCCTCGCCTTGGTAGCGCCGTGGGTGGAGGAGTCGAACGGACGCGCCCATGCGGTGGCGACCGAAGGAGACGCGAGCGACGCCATCAGAGCCCTGGGCCCGACCAGAGTGCGGCACGGTCGGCTCTCGGCCCCCCAGGCCATGGCATGGATGGCATGGGCAGCGGGATCCGGGGGAGCCCGCGGCCGCCGCCGGGGAGGCGCCGCCGGACGCTTCGCGGCCTGGTGGACCGCGTCGACTCTGGCCGGGCTCGAGTGGCCTAGCGACCCTGACGATCTCGGCGGAGCGGTTGCCGAGCTTCAGTGGTTCGCCTGGTCCGACCTCGCCGCTCCGACCGGTTGGAATCTCAACCTTGCGGTCGAGGATCCGATCGAAGGGCTGAGCTGGGCCGTCTCGGCGGTCGACGCCGTCTAGAGCCCGTCCCGCCAGGCAATCCAGTCCGGCACCGGTGCGAGGTCGTAGTCGGGACCGCTGAAGCCCAACGTGAACTGGGTGGCGCCGAGCGCGAGGTACTCGTCGCCGAGTTCGAGCTTGCGGGGGTTGACACCGATGGACCGCTCAATTTCAGCCGGGTTCCGTCCGATCTCGGCACAACGCTCGTCGAGCACGGCGGATTTGTGGGCGAACGTCTCCAGATTTCCGAAACTGTGCCAGGCGTCGGCGTGTCGGGCAACCAACCGCAGAGTCTTCTGCTCTCCTCCGCCCCCGATCAACACCGGGATTTTCCTGGCAGGGGCCGGGTTGAGCCGGCTCATTCTCTTCTCGATGCGGGGAAGGGCCTCCGCCAGGTCGGCCAGGCGAAAGCCCGGAGTCTCACCGAATTCGTACCCGTACTCGTCGTAGTCCTTGCGGAACCAGCCGGCGCCGATGCCCAGGATGAATCGGCCGCCCGAGATGTGGTCGATGGTCCGCGACATGTCCGCCAGCAGTTCGGGGTTGCGATAGCTGTTGCAGGCCACCAGCGCCCCGATCTGCACTCGTTCGGTAGCTTCGGCCCAGGCTCCCAGCATCGTCCAGCATTCGAAGTGTTTGCCTTCGGGGTCGCCGGACAGAGGGAAGAAGTGATCCCAGTTGTAGATGATGTCGACACCTAAAGCCTCGCCTTGCTCGACCGCCCGCCGGATGTCCCGATACTCGGCGTGCTGTGGCTGAAGTTGGAGTGCGATCCGGACTGGGTTGGTCATCGACCCACCCTAGAGGCAATGCAAAGCACCACCCTTCAGCCACGACCGAGAGCCGAGCGCTCATAACTCGTACTGGGTGTCCTCGACCAGGAAGTCGACGACGGCGCGCAGGGCCTCTTCATTGTTGGCGCCTCCCGCCACTGCCTCCTGATAGACCTTGACCTGTCGATCGGCCGAGGTGCCGCCCGCGACGATGGTGCGGGCGTGCTCGACGGCTTCGACACACCCCAGGTCCTCGGCGTCGGGGCGAATCATGTCGATCATCTCTTCGACCAGGTCCTTGTACGGCACCAGCACCCCCTGGCCATAGTCCATCAGCGAACCCTCCACGCCATAGCGCTGGGCACGCCAAATGTTCTCCGAGATCAACATCGGGGCGTACTGACGCCAGCGCTGATTGTTGCGCCGGAGACGCCACAACATGTGCAGTATCGACACGTACACCGCGGCGACCGTCAGCGTGTCCTCGACCCTCGTGCACACATCGGTGATCCGCATCTCGAGGGTGGGATAACGAGCCGAGGGCCTGACGTCCCACCAGATCTTGGAGGAGTCCTCGATGATTCCCGCCCTCACCAGGACGTCGACGTGACGCTGGTATTCGCTCCAACTGGCGAATTCCTCGGGCAGGCCGGTGCGTGGCATGGTCCGGAACGTGGAGATTCGATAGCTCTTGAGTCCGGTCTGTCGCGATCCCCAGAACGGTGACGAGGTCGAAAGCGTGAGGAGGTGGGGAAGGAAGTAGCGCACCTGATTCATCAGGTCGATTCGCAAATCGGCGTCCTCGATCCCGGCGTGGACGTGCATTCCGCAGATGACCATCCGCCGGGCGACCATGCCCAGGTCCTCGGCCATGACTTTGTACCGGTCCCGGTCGGTC
>DATEEG010000134.1:0-9160 GCA_035281305.1 Acidimicrobiia bacterium
CAGCTTTCAGTAGGCAGTCGGCAGTAGGCAGTAAGAATCCGAAAAGACTTCGGACTAGCCAGCTTTTCTGGCTGCGTACTGCCTACTTATAGCTGCCTACTGATTCACTGATTCTCTGTGCAAACGGCGCAGGAGGTGTGACACCACCCTGATCAGGCCGACGACGACCATCAAAGTGAGAGTCAGGTAGGTGGCCAGCGCCGGACCCGATGTGTAGCGCTCGGGGCAGGCCGAAATTCCGGCCGGGCAGAGACCGAATCCAGAGCCACCACTGAGCAGATTTATAAGCACCATCACCGGGACGATGGCCACCGCCAGGGCGACGAGTATCAAGATCAGTATCAGCACGCGCAACAAGATCATGCGAGGCCAACGGTACCCGGGCCTCGCTGCCACACCGGTACACTCGCCCGTCCGGATGACATACTTCCAGGAATCGTTCAGCCCGGCCGAAACTGCCGTCCTGAACCGGTTCTTCACCAATGTCGACCGCCCGGTGTTCGCCCTCGTCAACCTCCCCGAGGTCGTGAAGGGAGCCTTGTTCGCTCGATACTCGCGGTCGCCCAAATCGGTGCGCAGGCTCTTCCTGGACGAGTTCATGGCGGACCCCGAGAGTGGAATCGGCGCCATCGCGGTCAGCCTCGAGGGCGACGATCCTCTGGTCGATCACCGCCGGGCCGAAGACCTCTATCAGAGGGTCTTTTTCGAGTACGGCGACGACTCCGTTGCCCAGTTGGGCGGGGTCCATCTCGCCTGCGAACAGGCTTCCAACATCCTCACGAAGGTCCTCGAATGGGGACGGCTGGCGGCCTATCTCGAGCAATCGACCCGATACATCAACTACGACGCCCGCCTGGGCGATCGATACCGCTACTTCGTCCCACCCGAGATTGCAGGGTCATCCCTGGCGGACACCTACACCAAACACATGGAGCGGAGCTTCGCCACTTACAGCGATCTGGTGACAGAACTCACTGCTTTCTACGAGAAGCGATTTCCCAAGGAACCGGCGGACTCGAACGTCGTGTGGAAGTCGACGATCAGGGCGAAGGCATGCGACACGGCCCGCGGCCTGCTGCCCGCCTCCACCCTTTCCAACGTCGGCATCTACGGCACCGGCCAGGCCTACGAGATGGCTCTGATGCGAATGCAGGCCCACCCCCTCGAAGAGGTGCGCGGCTACGGCCAGATGATGCTCGAAGAGTTGAGGAAGGTGATCCCTTCATTCCTGACGAGGGTGGATCTCCCCGACCGGGGAGTTGCCTGGAGCCACTACCTCGCAAACACTCGCAAGAGTCTCGAATTGCTGGCTCCGGGGTCGTGGGAGGACCCTCACCCGGGGGAGCAGGCCACCAGGGTGACGCTCACCGATTGGGATCCTGAGGCCGAGGTGAAACTCGCCGCGGCTGCGCTCTACCCGGTATCGGAGCTCTCTGATCGAGATGTTCTTGCTTACGTTCAGGGCCTCGGAAGCGAGGAGCGAGCCCGCATCATCGGCGCCCTGATCGGTGATCGCTCCAACCGGCGCTACAAGCCCGGTCGGGCATTGGAACGGCCCGTCTATCGATTTGACATCGCTTGCGACTTCGGGGCCTTCCGCGATCTCCAACGCCACCGCATGATGACTCTCGAATGGCAGCGCCTCTCGACCCGGCTCGGATACCTGGTCCCGGACGACCTCGATGAGGCCGGTGGACGCGAACGATTCGTGGGGCTGGCCGACGATGCCGGAGAGATCTACGAACTGACCAGGGAGGAGCTCGGACAGGACGTTGCGCAGTATGTGGTGCCTTTTGCATTTCACATCCGCTTCATGATGGAGATGAACGCCCGCGAAGCCATGCACTTGATCGAATTGCGCACCCAGCCGGCCGGACATCCCTCGTATCGCCAGGTAGCGGCCGAGATGCATCGTCAAATCGCCGACGTGGCCGGGCATCGGGCCATCGCCGACGCCATGTGCTTCGTCGACTACTCGTCGGTCGACCTGGAACGACTCGAAAGCGAGCGTCGAGCCGAGCAGAGACGATCCCGAACCTCTTCCTGATTCGACCGTGAGCCCGGCCTGGGACCGGGAACTTGGTCCTCCCGCAACCTAAGGTTTGCGTATGGCAGAACTTGACGTAGACGCGTTGATCGGCAGGTATCGAGAACGGGCCGCGGCGGTTCGGGAGCGCAGCCTTCCACCGGTGGCAGGGGAAGAAAGGCGGCGACTGATCGAAGCGGCTGAGACCGACTTCATGGACTTCTCCCTGATCGGGGCTGCTTCGTGGGCGGTTGAAGGTGGCGAACTCGTTTTGCGGATACCCCTTTCACGGTGACCTCCGACCCCAAGCCGGCCCGCCTGACACTCGTCTCCGGAAAGGGGGGCGTGGGCAAGTCCGCCGTGGCCACGGGACTGGCCCTCTTTGCCCATCGCCAGGGAAGCCGGGTGCTGGCGATCGACGTTACGGGGGCGGGCGGGCTGGCCGCTCATCTCGGCGGTGGCCGTCTCGAGTTCAAGCCCAGAGAGGTGCGGCCCGGGCTCTCGGCTTTGACGATCGACCGTACCAAAGCGCTGGCCGAATACGTCAAGGTCCAGATCGGGGTTCCTCAGTTCGCCACCATGGGGCCTATTGCACGAGCCTTCGACGCCCTCGCCTCCACGGCCCCGGGCGTTCGGGAAGTGATCACCCTCGGCAAGGTGCTGTGGGAAGTTCAACACGGCGGATACGACCTGGTGGTGGCCGACTGCCCGCCCACGGGAGCCATCACCGGGCTTCTCCGCGCCCCGCGCACCATCGCCGAACTGGTCCCTTCGGGACGGGTCCGCCTTCAAGCCGAGTGGATGAGCCAGCTTCTGTCCCGGAAGGCCACCGAGCTGGTCCTGGTGACCCTGGCCGAGGAATTGCCCACGATCGAAACCCAGGAGACGATGGCGCTCCTCGCCTCCGAGAAACTGGTGGAGCCGCCCACGATCGTCACCAACCGGGTGCTCCCCCGTCTCGAGACGGATGCCAAGGGAAGCGGGATCGCGGCCGAGGCGGCCATCCTCCATCGGTCGCTATATCGAAACCAGCAGGACTGGATCAAACGTCTCCCGCCGGCCCGCAAGCTCCCTTACCTCTTCGGGCTGTTGACCCCGGGCGAGGTCGCGGCCCGCATGGCCGACGCCTGGGAGCACTCCGACGCCGGGGCCCGGTCTTGACTACCCGGGCCGCCAACCGGACCAAGGCGATCGTGGTCACCGGAGCGGGTGGCGTCGGTAAGACGACCTTTGCCGCCGGGCTGGCGGTCCTGGCTGCCTTCGAGGGGAAACGAACGCTGGTTTTGACCGTCGACCCTGCCAAGCGACTCGCCGGAGCGCTCGGCCTGGAGCTTGGCGGCGAGCCCCGCCAGCATCCCGACCAGCCCCTCCTGTGGGGGGCGATGCTCGACGCCGCGGCGTCCTGGCAGACCCTGGCCCGCCGCCACGCCGACCCCGCCGTCGCCGATCGACTGGTCAACAATGAGTTCTTTCAGGCAGCCACCGTGCATTTCCCGGCATCGCAGTCCTACGCGGCGGCAGAAGAAGCCGCCAATTACCTCGATGCCAGGGTGTGGGATCTCGTCGTGATCGACACTCCTCCTGCCGCCGGCGGCATCGATTTCTTCACGTCGCCCGCGCAGATGTCCGACCTCGTGGGTGGGCGTCTCCTGAGGCTGCTCACCGGGGGACGGATTCCCGGACGCAACTTCTTCTTCAATCGGGGAGCCCGGCCCATGCTCCGCTTCGCCGATCAACTCCTCGGGTCGGACCTCCTGGAGAGGGTCGCCCAGTTCCTCATGGACCTGCGAACCACCTACGACGGCGTCGCCAGCCGGTCGCGCGAAATCGACTCCCACCTCCGGAAGGCGGCGACGGTCGTCGTTACGACCGCCGATCCGGCCCCGCTGACCGAAGCGACCCGCTTCTTCCTCGAACTTCCCGAGGTGGCGGCGCCCCCTGTCGCGGTGGTCTTCAACCGATCGCTGCCCGACCGCTGGGCTGCCACGTCTCCCCCGCCGGCTACCAACCTGGCGCTGGCCGAGAATTTGACGCGTTGGGCGTCGGAATCGCAACGTCAACACGATGCCCGGGTTGAGTTCGCAGCCCGGTACAAGGCACCGTTGGTGACGGTTCCCTGGCTGGCCGATGCTCCCAACGATCTCGACAGCCTCCTGCTCCTGCTTCGGCAGACTGAAGGGTTGCCGTCGCTTTGGTGAGGTAACTTGACGGCGTGGCAGCCGCCTTCTTCGACCTCGACCGCACTCTCATCGCGGGGGCTTCGATCTTCCCTTTCGGGGTCGAGGCCTGGAGGGCCGGATTGATCAGCAACCCTGAGATCGGTCGCTTCGCAGCGGGTGCCATTGGCTTCAAACTCTTCGGTGACAAAGGCGACAGGACGGAGGGCACCCGGACCGCCTTGCTCGGTCGAGTCGAGGGAGTCTCGGTCGAAGTGCTGGACGAGGTGGCGCGGCGGGTGCTGCCGCGGCTGACGGCACGGGTTCGGCCCGAGTCTCGAAAACTCATCCGGATGCATCACGAAGCCGGTCGCGACACCTGGATCGTGTCGGCTTCCCCCCAGGAGATCGTGCAGCCGCTGGCCGACACGCTCGGAATGACCGGAGCCATCGCCTCGCGGCCGAGGGTGGTCGAGGGCCACTACACCGATCAACTCGACGGGCCGTTCGTGTATGGCGCCGGCAAAGTCGAGGCGATTCTGAAACTTGCCGCCGATCGCGGCTACGACCTCGGAGCGAGCTACGCCTACAGCGATTCGATCTCCGACCTTCCGATGCTGGAATCGGTCGGCCACCCGGTGGCCGTCAACCCCGACGGTGAACTCGAAGATGTGGCCCACGATCGGGGATGGCCGGTGGTCGTCTTCGCCCGCAAGACCAAACAGGCCATCGCCGTTGGCGCCAGTTCGACCGCGGCGGTGTCGATCGCGGTGGGAACCTACCTCCTCGGTCGCCGCCACGGCCGGATCGTCGAGCGGGCCCGGCGGGCTTGATCAGAACCAATCGTTTTGGCGCGACAGAAACGTGCTCTAGCCCCATATCGCCGCGCCAGAACGAGGATCAGAGGACCGCTCTATGCCCCAGCAGTTCTCTGAGTTCGGCATAGAGCGCCGATCGCGGCTCGACCGAGTGAGTGTCGGCCAGCTTCAGCACCTTGTGCTTGTCGTCGGAGACCATGTGGAGGAACACCGGGGCCGGCCCCGGGTGGTGGCTGAGAATGTCCTTCAGTCGGGCAACCAGGTCGGTCGACAGTCGTCGGGCCGGCACTTCCAGGCGAACCTCGCGGTTGGCCTGGACCTTGAGTTCTTTGATCTCCTTCGCAATCACCTTGACATCGTCGCCGCGATGGTCGAGATGTCCCCTGACGACGAGAACGGAGTCTTCGGTGACGAGGGATCCCGACTCGTTCACCACTCCCGGGAAAGCCACCACCTCCACCGAACCCTCCAGATCCTCCAACTGGAAGAAGAGCATCAGTTCGCCCTTCTTCGTGAAGCGGCGGGTGATCGACCCGACCAAGCCCCCAATGGTGACGCTGGTTCGGTCCTGCTGCTCGACCAGACCGGAAATCGGCTGACCCAACGCTTTGAGGGTCGGTCCCACTCCCAGTAGCGGATGATCGGACACGTAAAGCCCGAGCATCTCGCGCTCGAACGCCAGCTTCAACTTCTGGGTCCATTCATCGCCGATGATCTCGGTTCCGGGGTGTTCGGTGTCGACGGCCTCGCCTCCGAACAGGGAGTACTGGCCCATCTCCTCGTTGCGACGGCGCTCGAGAGTCGCTTCGAGCAAATCTTCGAACTGGAGGCACAAGGCCTTGCGAGGATGACCCGCCCCGTCAAAAGCCCCGGCCTTGATGAGCGATTCGACGGTGCGCTTGTTGAGTACCAGGGGGTCGACCCGGTTGGCGAAGTCGTGGAAGTCTCGAAAGGGACCGTCCGCCCTCCTCGAGTCGATGATCTTCTCAACGACGCCTTCACCGACGTTCCTGATGGCCGAAAGCCCGAAACGGATCTTTCCCTCGTGCACTGAAAAATCCATCTGCGATTCGTTGACGTCGGGCACCAGAACCTCGACGCCCATCGAGCGACACTCGGCGAGATAAACCGCGGTTCGCTCCTTGTCGCGTTTGGTTGCGGTGAGGAGCGCGGCCATGTACTCGGCTGGATGATGGGCTTTCAGCCATGCGGTCTGATACGCGATGTATCCGTAGCAAGCGGCGTGGGAGCGGACGAAGCCATACCCGGCGAAAGGCTCGATCGTGTCGAAGAGGTTGGCACCGACCTCGGGCGTGTAGCCCTGGGAGACGCACCCCGCCACGAACTTCTCGCGTTGGGCGAGCATCGCCGCTTTCACCTTCTTGCCCATGGCGCGCCGCAGGTCCTCGGCCTCGGCCATGGTGTACCCGGCGACTGCCTGGGCGATCTGCATGACCTGCTCCTGGTAAACGATGATGCCGTAGCTTCTCGCCAGGATGGACTCGGTGGCCGGGTGGGGGAACTCGACCTTGGCCCGGCCGTTCTTGCGGTCTGCGTAGGCGGTGTGCATGTTCTGGCCGAGGGGTCCCGGGCGGTAGAGCGCCACCAGGGCGATCAAGTCTTCGAATTGATCCGGCTGCAGAGCCCGGATCAGCGACCGCAGGCCGCTCCCCTCGAGCTGGAACACGCCGACCGTCTCCCCGCGGCGAATGAGGTCGTAGGCGCCATGGTCGTCGAGGCTGATTCCATCGATGTCGACGTCGACTCCCTGGCCTTCCTTGATCAACTCGAGAGTTCGCTCGATGATCGAGAGGTTGCGAAGCCCGAGGAAGTCCATCTTGAGGAGCCCCAACGACTCGATCCCGTACATCTCGTACTGGGTGACGATCTCGGCGTCATCACCCTTGCGCTGAACCGGGACGAGGTCGGTCAAGGGGTTGGGCGAGATCACCACGGCAGCCGCGTGGATCGAGTCCTGGCGGCGGAGACCCTCCAGCCCGCGGGCCACCTCGACCACGTCCTTCAGAGTCGGGTCCGACCTGTACAACTCGCGGAGTTCGGTTGCGTTCGAGTACCAGTCTTTGACTTCGGAGTCGGCTTCGGGGGGCGGTTGGGTGAGGCATTGGTCCAGGGTCGCTTCCTTTCCCAGGATGGCCGGAGGCATGGCCTTGGCCAGCCGATCACCGACCGAGTACGGGTGCCCCAGCACGCGGGCCGCATCGCGCAGAGCCTGTTTGCCCTTGATGGTCGAGAACGTGACGATCTGGGCAACGTGATCCGACCCGTACTTCTCGGCGGCATAGCGGATGACATCGGAGCGATAACGCTCGTCAAAGTCCATGTCGATGTCCGGAAGCTGCAACCGGCCCGGGTTCAGGAAGCGCTCGAAGATCATGCCGTGCTCGATTGGATCGAGATCCGTTATCCGGAGGCAGTAAGCAACGATCGAACCGGCCGAGGACCCGCGGCCCGGCCCGACTCTGATCTTGCGTTCCCGGGCGTAACGGATCAGGTCCCAGACGATCAGGAAATACGCGGGGAAACCCATGTCGACGATTACGGACAACTCCGTGGCGATCCGATCCCGGACCACATCGGGGAGGGGATCGCCGTAGCGGCGCCGAGCGCCTTCGTAAACGAGATGCTCGAGGTAGGTGCGTTCGGAGAAGCCCTCGGGGACGGTGAATTGCGGCAGCAGGATGCGTCCAAACTCAAGTTCGACTTTCGCCCGCTCGGCAATCACGAGGGTGTTGTCGCAGGCCCCCGGGTACTGATCTTCGGGGAAGATCGCCCGCATCTCCGCCGCAGTCTTCAGGTAGAAGTCCTCGCCTTCGAAGCGCAGGCGGTTGGTGTCGTCCTTGTTGGATCCGGTCTGTATGCAAAGCAGGACGTCGTGGCTGGAGGCCTCGTCCTTGCGGGTGTAGTGGGCGTCGTTGGTTGCGACCAGCGGAGCGCCGACCTGACGCGCGATGTCGATCAGGTCGGGCATGATCCTTCGCTGGGCCTCGATCCCGTGGTCCTGGATCTCGATGAAGAAGTTTTCCCGCCCGAAGATGTCCTGATAGTGGGACGCCGCCTTGAGGGCGCCTTCGAAGTCCCGGCCCGCCCCGGCCTGGCCGTCTTCGCTCGACGCATCCGGAGCGAGGCGCTTGGCCACCGGCCCGCCCAGACAGCCCGAGGTAGCGACGATGCCCTCGGAATGGGCCGCCAGCAGTTCACTGTCCATCCGGGGCTTGTAGTAGTAACCCTCGAGGTAGGCCTTGGACGACAGCTTCATCAGGTTGCGGTAGCCGGTCTGATTGACGGCCAGAAGAGTCATGTGGTAGCGAAGGTTCTCGCTGCCGCGCGGGCGGTCGAAGCGGGAACCGTCGACGACATACGCCTCGATTCCGAGGATCGGATTCACCCCGGCGGTCTTGGCCGCCTTGTAGAAATCGACCACGCCGTACATCACCCCGTGGTCGGTGATGGCGATGCCCGGCTGGCCGTCGGCGGCGGCCGCTGCCACCACATCTTTGACCCGGGCCGCCCCGTCGAGCATCGAGAACTCGGTGTGAAGGTGGAGGTGGGCGAACGACATCGGTGTAACTCCCACCGTAGTCGCGTCAGGAGTCGCGGGTTGCGACCGGCAAGAAGGCGATCCGCGATCCGCGATCCGCTATCCGCTCGGACTGGCGCCGACGTCCCCCGATCGCTTCCAGGGGATCGCGGACTGCCCTAAAGAAGCACCGCCGCTACCGCAATTGCCGCCATGGCCAGGGCGGCGACGGGCCTTTGCGGTCCTTTGACCCGGCTCCACAGCTCTCCGATGAGGACGCCGGCGATCAGGCCCCCGAGGTGGCCTTGCCAGGAGATGCCCGGGATCAGAAACGGCAGCGCCAGGTTCAAGGCGAGGGTTAGGCCCAGGCTCGAGAGCAGGTTCCTCCCAAAGGCCGTGTCACGGAGCCGGAAGGCGGAGTGCAACCAGAGCCCGAACAACCCGAAGATCGCCCCCGAGGCCCCGACCAGAGCGTCCCCGGGCCCCCCCAGGTGGTATGCGAAGGCGCCGCCCCATCCGGCGGCGGCCAGCAGCAGGCCCAGGTAAGAGGGGATTCCGACCCTTGCTTCGATCGCCGGACCGAGCTGATAGAGCGCGTACATGTTGAACAGGATGTGGGTGA
>DATEEG010000135.1:0-2396 GCA_035281305.1 Acidimicrobiia bacterium
ACCGCGACAGCCCCCCCAAGCACTACCAGGAGGCGGGACAGGAGCGCCCCCTGATCCAGCCCGGCCGCCGTGTCCTGCACCACCGCGTCGAGCCGAGCAGCCTGCGACTGATAGTCATCTATGACCGATCGGGCCTCAACCACCGACAGCCGAATCGTCTCGATTTGATCCATCAGGATCACGGTCTCCTGGTGAAAACCGTCAGCTTCCGGGATCAGATCAGCGATGATCGCAGCATTCTCCCGGAGCCCGTCCGGCAGCGGCGCCAGCTGCTGGTCGAGTTGGGCGAAGGCTTCGTCGAGCGGTACCTCGGGGTTGTAGGGCACACCGATCAGAGACAGACCCGACAGGGTGTTGTCGATCACGTTGGAGGCTTCGATCAAACCCGGCATCGCGTCCCTGATTGCTTCGATGCTGGCCGGAAGGTCCTCGCCGACTATGACGACTGTCTCGGTCACCGCGGCGGCGATGGTCTGCGAACTTGCGGCCGCATGACCCGTGGCTGTTCCCGCGGTCTCAAGGCTGGCGGTAAGAGTTTCCAGCGCCTCGTCGGCCACGTTGAGTGTCGCCCCGACGCTGACCAGGGCCTCACCGGTGACCTCGAGAGAATCGCCGAACCGATCGAACAGGTCATCGATGAGGATCCAGGCAACGAGAGTGATTATTACCGCTCCCACCAGGCCGACCATACCGAGGCGTGCGATCGACGATCCGCGATGCTGACGCGCGGTAACGACGGGTCCAACCAGGGTCATGGTGAGGAATACCCTAAGCCTCCGTGGTCGAAACGTTGATTCGCCTGCGCCTGGTTTAGTCACGTCGGCTGGTGGGTAAAGGGCTTGAATGACTCAATCCACCCAGGGTTCGACGCCGGCCGTGCGCGCCCGAGGACTGACCAAGATGTTTGCCGACGGAGTCGGTGTTCACGACCTCAGCCTCGACGTCGAAGCAGGAACCATCTTTGGCTTCATAGGTCCGAGCGGCTCTGGCAAGACGACCACCATTCGCCTTATGACCGGGATCCTCCGACCCGACAGCGGTGAGTTGTCGGTATTGGGAAAGGCCCCTGCGGCCTTCGACCGTGCCGATCGGAGCCGGCTGGGGTACATGCCCCAACTGTCGGTGCTCTATCCGCATTTGAGTATTTGGGAGAACCTCGCGTTCACCACGTCACTTTTCGGAGTTCCCTGGAGGGGTCGGCGCCGACTCATGAAAGAGCAGCTTCAACTCGTGGAGCTAGACAGCGCCCGAACCCGGCTTTTGCGCGATTCGTCGGGGGGAATGCAACGCCGCCTGGCTTTGGCCGCCACTCTGATTCACAGCCCCGATCTCCTCTTCCTGGACGAGCCCACCGCCGGTATCGATCCGATCCTCAGAAAGAAGTTCTGGGACCACTTCGTCGACCTCCGCGATCAAGGTCGGACCCTCTTCGTCACGACCCAGTACGTCGGTGAAGCCGCCTACTGCGACCGAGTTGGGGTCCTGGCCGAAGGCCGCCTTATTGCCGTCGACACACCGGAGGGTCTGCGTAGGCAGGCATTCGGGGGAGAGGTGCTCGACGTCGTCTTTGCCCAGCCGCTGCTGGCTCCCCAACTCGACCAGCTTGCCGAGATCGTTTCGGCTACCCGGGTCGAGCGGATCGGGATCGGAGAGGTTCGTTTGGTCGTGGCCGATGCCGGCGAGGCCTCGCCCCAGGTGACGGCCTGGGCGAGCGAAGCGGGTGTCGAGATCGAGTCGGTCGAGCCGTATTTGCCTGCCTTCGACGATGTCTTCGTTGAGTTGATCACCAAGCTGACGGCCTCGCGGGACTCGAACGAGGCCGCGGCATGAGGAGGTCCAGCGGTCGCCTCATCAGAACTGTCGCCTTTTTGCGCAAGGACCTTCTGGAGGTGCTGCGTCAGCCGCGGCTGCTGCTCACCCTCGTCCTCGGTCCGTTCCTGATCCTGCTGATCTTCGGTGTCGGGTTTGCCCCCGCCCCCCCGATATTGAGGACCATCGTGGTGGTTCCGCCGGAAAGCGGGCTGGAGAGCCGGAGCGAGGAACTCGCCAACGCCCTCGGGCAGCGAATCGCTCTTACGGAAATGACGGACGACGAAGCGGCGGCCCGGGAGAGCATCGCGGCCGGCGAGGCCGATGTCCTCGTGGTTGTCCCGGCGAATGCCGCCGAATTGGTCCGGGCCAATCAGCAGGCTCCTATCGAGATCTATCACAACCAGATCGACCCCTTTGAGAGCTCTTTCATCGAGATCTTTGCCGACTCGGCGGTCGACGAGATCAACCAGGCGATTCTCGAGGAAGTAGTCGTGGCCGGTCAGTCGGAGACCGCCGACGTGGAAGAGTCGTTGCCCGCCGCCCGGGCGGCCGTCGACGCAATGTCGGGCGCGGTCGAGCGAGGC
>DATEEG010000136.1:0-9368 GCA_035281305.1 Acidimicrobiia bacterium
TCCCCGGGGGCTATCCAGCCGTAGCTCTGCCAGTAGAGGCCGACGAACACCTGGCTTTGGGCGAGGTACGCACGGTACAGATCGCCGGGCGGATGGGGCCGGGCGCCGAGCTCGAACATCACGGGTGTCAGCCGGAGGGTGTTGATCGCGGTCCTGGCGGCATCTCGCTCGCCGGCGAGCTCTCCGAGGGTCGAACTGACGAACACCCGCAGCCGCTGATCGGGCGTGCGAATGGTTGGCGGGAAGTCAGGTCCGGGTGCGTCCTTCAAGCCAGAGTTCTATCACAACTGCGCATGACCGGAGTCGCGCCAGTGAGTCGCTAGCGCCGAGACAGGTGGGCCGCCGCGGGCTAATCGTCTTCAGGAACCTCGATGTCGAGCAACTCGAAGATGCGTCGGCGCTCTTCGATGAAGTCTGCCTGGCTGATTGCATTGGCAGCGTGGCGCTCACTGAGCTGGCGAAACTGCTCCATCAGCACGGCGGCTTCGGCCTCGGAGCTGGTAGGAGAACCATCCGCCAGTTCTTCTCTCCGCAGCTTCTTTGCTTCCTGCTTTTCGAGCCGGGCGCGCTCGCGAGCACGCTTGCCCATTGCCTCGCGTCCTCGTTGTGCCATAAGACCAACCGATCGTTCACCCTGAACAACTCGCAGCCGGTGCGGGTGATCACGAAACCGGCGTCTGCCTTAGAACGGCGAACCAGGACCTAAGTCTGAGCGCTTCCACTGGCGCTTGGTTCCGGATTAGCCGTCGCTGCAACTCTACTTGCTTGCTGTCGCTTTCCGAACTCAGCGGCTATACGGAACCACCAGGGCTACCCTGATGCCAACGGCGAAATTTTCGCTATCACTTCTGCTTGCGGAGCCCCAACAGGCGAATCCAACCAGGTCCGGCAATAGACAGTCGACCCCGGGAGTCCGGTTTCCCGCTTGAACTAGTGATCGTCCTGACCCACCCATGGTGGGACTATTGGAGGATCCGATGGAAAGCTGTGGTTCCGACCCTACGACCGGCGGCCAGCGACGGGCGGTCGGATGACGACCGAGATGCCGCACCTTCCAAACCCGAATTTCACGCACCTGCGGGCAATGACGGATGAACTCGGTGTGAGGGAGCGCGGCTATCTCTCCACCCCTCGGCGTGAGCACGGCTTCTGCACCGATGACAATGCCCGCGCCCTGGTCGTGGTCTCGCGCCAGGCGTCGTCGGATTCCGGCGCAGCCGATCTGGCAGCGATCTATCTCCGGTTCATCCTTGACGCCCGCACGGATGGCGGACGCTTTCACAACCGACGAAGCACCAACGGGGCCTGGACTGACGACGTCGGCAGCGACGACTCCCAGGGCCGCGCCTGGTGGGCCCTCGGCGCGGTGGCACGCCACGGTTACGAGCCCTGGATGAGGAGGGCGGGAGTATCTGCCTTCGATGATTGCAGCGCGTTCGACTCGCCCCATCTTCGCTCGAACGCATTTGCCGTCCTTGGTGCGGTTGAACTTCTGGCCGTCGAACCAACCCACGCCCCGGCCCGGGAACTCCTGGCCAGGGCCGGACTGGTGCTGGCGAGCGCGGTACGCGCCCGCATTCCCTGGCCCGAGATCCGATTGACCTACGACAACGCACGGATTCCCGAAGCTCTGATCGCGGCGGGGGCGAACCTCGGTGAAAAGCGAACCATCGACACGGGGCTGCGCCTTCTCGAACGCCTGTTGTGGGTCGAGACCGATGGCGACCACTTCAGTTTCACCCCGATCGGCGGATGGGAGACCGGAGAGGCCCGGCCTGGGTTCGATCAACAACCTCTCGAGGCGGCGGCGATGGCCGAAGCGTGTTATCGAGCCTGGACCGTCACCGGGAACTCTGAGTGGAGAATGCGGGCCCTGCGCTCGGCGCACTGGTTGATGGGACGCAACGACACCGGAGCGGTTCTCTATGACGCCGGCACAGGCGCCACGTGTGACGGCCTGAGAAGGGATTCGGTCAACGAGAACCAGGGGGCCGAGTCGACCCTGGCCGGCCTGGCGATTCTGCAGATTGCCGCGGCCTGCTCAGCGAAGAGCCCGACGGCGGCTATTCGCTGATTCGAAGCCAGCGGAGTTCAGGTGATCTTGCTCTGGCGCTTGTCGGAAGCGTCCCGCTTGGCTTTCTTCTCCTGACGTTTCTCCTTCAGATTCTTCGAAGGCGTCTTCTTGTTGCTCTTGCCGCCCTTGTCCTTGTTGGCCACGATGCCCTCCTGTCCGGTCGTCGGAATTGCGACCTCGCCATTGTCGCATTTTCTACGGTCTGCGCTCGAGAAGCTGGTTCCGGTCGCGGCCTTCGGCCCGGTAAAAGCCGAATCGCGGCACGCACGGGGCCGCCTGTCGATCTAACTTCGGCCCACCGACAAAAGGGTCTACGTGACAGTGCTTCGTCTGATTCACATAGTGGCCGGCGGCTTTTGGGCCGGCGCCGGAATCCTCATGGGATGGTTCGTAGCTCCCTCGGCCCGGGCCGCCGGGCCCGGAGCCGGACCGTTCATGCAAGCCCTCCTGAAGCGGAAGATCACGACTGTCCTCATCACGGCCGGTCTCGTCACAGTGGGGGCCGGACTCTGGCTGTGGGCGATTCGGCAGCCGGCGATGGCTCGGTGGCAGGATTGGGCTCTAGCCCTGGGAGCTTTGGCTGGCATCGTTGCAGTGACTATCGGGATCGGCTGGCAACGACCCACCGGCCTCAGGATCCAGACCCTCGGCCAGCAGATCGCTAGCGCCGGAACCCCTCCCACCCCGGAACAGGGCGCGGAGATGGGAAGGCTGCAGGCAAAGATGGCCCGGTTCGGATCGACGATCGCCTATCTCTTCACAATCGCCCTGGCCGGTATGGCCCTCGGCGGAAGCTGAGGCGACGCGGGATTTCAATGTTCGCGGCGCGAGGCCATGCCGGCGCCGGCCAGGATGAGTCCAACGCCGGCCAGGGCGGGCGCTGTCACGGTCTCCGCAAGGACCACTGCTCCCAGCACGAGCGAGACGACGGGAATCAGGTAGGTGATGAACGTGGCGCGGGGGCCACCGACCCTTCCGACGAGGGTCGCCATGAGGGCAAAAGCAACACCGGCCCCCACCACCCCGAGAACCGTCACGGCAACGGCGGAGTCCAGAGCAAACTCCGAGCGGGTCAGGCCATAGATGCCAAAGGGCGCCGTTAGAACGGAACCGACCGCCAGCATCCTCGCCATCACCGGGACCGATCCGTACTTCTGCTGGAGGCTTCCCGCCATGTTCGTGGCAAAGCCGTAACAGACTGTGGCCACCAGCACCAACAGCACCCCGACGAACGCGGTGCCTCCCTCTGCGCTCGAGCCGACACTGATCAGAGCGATGCCCACGAAGCCCGTGGCGATCCCCCACCGCTGCGGGCCCCGGGGAGCACGGTGGAACCAGAGGGCGCCGATGAGACCGGCGAACGAGGGGGTGGCGCCGTTGAGCAGGCCGGTGACGGCTGAATTGATGTGTTCCTGGGCGAGGGGAAAGAGCGTGAAAGGAATCGCCACCCAGAGAACGCCAAGCTGGATTATCCGCCACCGATCTCTCTCTTCGATCCGCCGTCGCGCCGCCGGCATCGCCGCCAGGGCCAGAGCACCAAGCCCTACCCGGGCCCAGGTGATGAAGCCGGGATGGAAAGCCTCGAGTCCGATCTTGATGAGCACAAATGAGCTTCCCCAGATCAAACCGATGGCGGCGAACAACAGCCAATCCGTCGCAGCGAATGGTTCGCGATCGGAGCGTGGAGCTGCAACTGTTGGCGCGGTCATCTACAGGAGAACACCGGGATGGCGCAGTTTGTTGCACCCAGACCGACTTTGGCGCTTGACGCCTGGCCCGGGGCGTCGTCTCCTCCGCGCCAACGTCTGGCGATGTGCCAGCGAATGGCCCGCCTCAAGTAGTGGCTAAAGGCCCATGCAGCTACTGGCGAACGGCCCTGTCCGGCGAGCCATGGTCCGACTCCACTGAGGACTAGCGTTCGTGAAGCCCGATCTAAGGAGGCATTGATGAGAAGGACCGCTTCGATTGCGTCCATTCTCCTCGGGATACTGTTGGTAGTTGGAGGAGTGGCGACCTGGGTTGTGGTCGCAGACACGCTGGGCGACCAGCAAATCACGACGTCTGATGACGCCTGCCTGCCCGGGCGCAGAGTCGCCGACCCGTTCACTGCGTACTGTCAGGCAAAGGTCATCGAGACGCACACCCTCGAGTCCACCGATGGCCTCTATTACGCAGAACTGGAACGTGACGACCCCCGGCGCGAGACGGCTTTGACCTCCTCGTTCTTGCAGGCATCCCTGTTCACCTCTGTTCTTGCGTTCGGGGTGGCGGCGATGGCGGTTGGAATGGGAATCCTGTTCATGTTCATCGGGCTCGGGATCAGAGACGTCGAGGAACGGACTGTCCGGGCCCCCCTGAAAACCTGATTTCAGTTGATGACCTGATTCGGGCCGGTCAATCCCGGCCCGAATCTATCGGATGGCAGGCGGCTGCTCGATCGAGCAGCAGGTCGCGCTGGCGATGATTGAGCGTGAGCGCGGCCGCCCGCTCGAACTCGAGTCGGGCCTCGGCCAAGCGTCCGAGCTTCTCGAGGAGGTCGCCTCGTACGCTTGGCAACAGGTGGTAGGCCCTGAGCGAGGGCTCCGTTTGCAAGGCGTCGACCAACTCGAGCCCGGCAGCAGGCCCGAAGGCCATTGCGACTGCGACCGCCCGGTTCAACTCCACGACCGGCGACGGTGCGGTGCCGACCAACCGGGCATAAAGCTCGGTGATGCGCGTCCAGTCGGTCTCCTCGGCCGACGAAGCCCGGGCATGGCAGGCGGCAATAGCCGCCTGGAGCGCATAAGCACCCTCGGCGCCGCCGAGTTCTTCCGCCCGTTCCAGCGCGGCCAGCCCCCGGCCTATCAGAAGTTGGTCCCAACGAAGGCGGTTCTGGTCGGAGAGCAGAATCGGCTCCCCGCCGGGACCGACCCGGGCGCGGATACGAGATGCCTGGAGTTCCATCAGCGCCACCAGACCGTGCACCTCCGGTTCATCCGGGATCAGTCCCGCTAGAACCCGACCGAGTCGAAGAGCCTCTTCGCAGAGCGATGGCCGCACCAGATCGTCTCCCGCGGTTGCGAGGTAACCCTCGTTGAACACGAGGTAGATGACCTCGAGGACCGACGACAGGCGCTCTGGGAACTCCTCGCGGGGTGGCACCTCGAAGGGAATGTCTGCCTCTGCCAGAGTGCGCTTGGCGCGGACGATCCGCTGGGCGACCGTCGCCTCGGATGTCAGGAACGCCCGGGCGATCTCGCCTGTGGTGAGGCCTCCGAGCAAGCGCAGAGTGAGGGCGGTGCGGGCCTCGGTCGAGAGGACCGGGTGACAGGAGATGAACATCAGGCGAAGCAGGTCATCGCCGATGTGATCATCGAGGGCTGCATCGAGATCGACTTCCACGCTCTGCTGGATCTCGATCTCGCGGGCGAGCTCGGCGTGCTTCCGCTCCAGGGTGTCCTGTCTCCGCAACCAATCGACGGCCCGATGTTTGGCAGTGCCCATGAGCCAGGCGCCCGGGTTTTCCGGCACGCCCGACTCGGGCCACTTCTCGAGCGCAATTACAAGTGCATCCTGAGCCAGTTCCTCCGCCAGACCAACGTCTCGCACGATCCGGGCCAGGCCCGCAATCAATTTGGCCGACTCCATCCTCCAAACCGCGTCGATGGTCCGATGGGTGCTCACACCACCGACTAAAGCACCTGCCGTCTCCTAAGCGAAGAGGATCATCGGTTCAGCTTTCCCGGCCCCTCAACTTCTCCGGGCCGTTTCGGTCCGGATGCGCTCTTCCTGTTCCTTGAGAGCAGGGGTCATGGCCTCGCCAAAGTCCTCGGGCTCGAAGACCGGGCGAATCTCGATTTCCGATTCGGCCCCGGTCGGATTGGGGCAACGCTTGACCCATTCGATCGCCTCTTCCATCGACCGGACCTGCCAGATCCAGAAGCCGGCGATCAGTTCCTTGGCCTCGGTGAACGGCCCATCGACCACCGTCCGCCGGTCACCCGAGAACTTGACCCGGGCCCCTCTCGAGCTCGGATGGAGCCCTTCGCCCCCCAGCATCACGCCGGCTTTGGCGAGTTCCTCGTTGTAGTTGCTCATGTCCGTTAGATCCGACTCGCTGGGCATGACGCCCGCCTCGGTGTCGGCAGTGGCCTTTACCAGAACCATTACTCGCATGATCGAATGTCCTTTCTTGATCGTTCCCGGGCTTCCGGGGTGTCCTTACAGGAACACATCGAATGCGGACTAGCCGGATCGACACGTCGCCGGGAAGTTTTTACTCATCCTTCCAGCGACACCACGCTTCCAGGACCGTGGTTAGCTGATCAGCGCGTGCCTTTACGTCATTGAGGTCGGCGAACCTCATGACGCGGGCGGTTTCCCCACCATCCTCCAGACCGGGATGGCTACCGGGGATCTGGGCGCCCGCATGAAAGAGCAGGCTCACGAATTTCTTGGCGGGCGTAAAGCTGAAGATGTTGCCCTTGTACGAGTAGGTGGGAGTGCTCCACTTGATCGCCTCGGTAATTCGGGGATCGGCGCCAAGGGCGAGACCCCGAACCTCCTGCATCGCCGCTTCGAGCGGATGCTTCTTCTTCTCGAACCAGGCGTCGACTTCGGGATTGCGCATTCCCGATTGTTAGCAGAGCCGAATCTGGAAGGACCAGACGCCGGAACCCGGCCGGGATGCCAGACTCCGGACCACCACGAGCAAAGGAAAGAGATTGGCCAAGGCAACTGGAGTCGGAGGCGTGTTCCTGCGAGCCAGGGACCCCGCCGCCCTCGACAAGTGGTATGCCGAGGTGCTCGGTCTGGATAAGGATGCGAGTGGGTACACCGTCCTCCGATCGTCCGGTGGCGAAACACTGACGTGGGCGACCTTTCCAGCCGAAACCGATTACTTCGGACCGAAGGAACAAGCCGTCATGATCAACTACCGGGTCGACGATCTTGACGGGATGCTCGATCACTTGCGAGCAGCCGGGGTCCCGGTCGATGACCACGTCGAGCAGCACGAATACGGGAGATTCGGCTGGGCGTTCGATCCCGAGGGGAACCGCCTCGAACTCTGGCAGCCGGCGCCGGGCCACTAGCCCTGCAATCCCCCCTCGTCAGGCTTCAATTCGACCGGGAGCGGGAAAATCCCGATCGCGGTGGACCTGGCGAGACGATCCGCGTTTGCCGGCCTCGCTCAGACCGACTGCGGAGTCAGAGTTCGGGAACGAGTCTCTGAGCCGTACGACCAGGGATTGAAGCTGACCAGGTTGACCAGCGCCACGCCCGCCACCAGGACAAAACGGAGCCACAGGTCCAAGGAGGACTCCCAGATCCACACCCCGACCATCCACGGCAGAGTCAGCAGCCAGACCGGGGCCTCGAACCACCATGGCAGTCCGCGCACGGACTCCCAGAAGGAATCGATTGCTTCCGGAGCGAACATCGCTCCCAGCGCGAACATGACCCAGAGAAACAGGCAAGTGAGAAAAGCCAGAACCTTGCTCATCACAGGAGCATCCTTTCTATCAACGACACCCCCTCCGCGCGTGCCGCCTGGCCTGCTGTCCCCTCAGCAGGACATCTCGGATCCCCGGGCGGTGGGGACGAAGAACGGCCGATCGAGATGAGGGTGTGTCTCGACATGTGGCTTCATGGTCACGCTGGGACCCCCCGCGTGCCAGGGTCCAAAGGCCTTGGCTGGTCCCGCCCCGTCCTTCCACGGAGACCGCCTCTCAGCGCTGGGCCCACTCTCTTACGACCCGCTTCAAGGTGCTGATCGGCACCGACCCGGTCGAGAGCATCACGTCATGAAAAGCCTTGATGTCGAACCGATCGGCCAGAGTCGCTTCCGCCTCAGCCCGGATCGTCTCGATTTCCAGGCGCCCCATCATGTATCCGAGAGCCTGACCGGGATTGCCGATGTAACGATCGATCTCGCCTTCCACCTGCAGTCTGGTCATCGGACTGTGGTCGACCATGTACTCGATCGCCTGCTCCCGGCTCCAGCCAAGGGCATGGAGCCCGGTATCGACCACGAGGCGGCAGGCTCGCATTGAGTCAGCCGACAGCATCCCTACTCGATCGAGTTCTGACGAGTAGAGACCCATTTCGTCGGCCAGGCGCTCCGTGTACAGACCCCATCCTTCGTTGTAGGCCGCGATGTAATAGTCAGCCAGAAGACGATGCAGATCCGGGTTCTCCTGGGCGATCGCCAGCTGAAGGTGATGGCCGGGAACGCCCTCATGGTACGTGACCGCTTCCAGCTGAAAGGTTCCCCACATCGAGGGATCGGCCGTGTTAAAGAAGAAACGGCCCGGCTTGGAACCATCCCGCGCCGGCCGGGAGTAGAAGGCCAGGGCTCCCTGTTCGATCGAGTTGGCGATGCAGGGCGCTTTGGGCAGAACCCCGAACCAATCATTCACCGCGGCTGTCGCCCGGGCCAGCGCTGCCGTGGCGTCTTTCACCAGACTTTCGGCGTCGTGATAGTGCAGTTTCTCGTCGTCGCGCAGCCCTCGATAGATCTCGTCGATCTCAGTCGTGTCGAGTAGAGGCCCTGCGATCAATCGGTACTCGGCCTCGAGCCGGTCCACCTGCCGACGCCCTATCGCATGCACCTCTTCGGGAGTGAGCGCCAGGCTGGTGTGAGCCCAAACCAGTTCCTGGTAGAAGTCCTTACCCCCGGGCAGGTGAACGAGGCCCGGAGTTGCGTCGGGGCGAGCAGCCGGCGCGGTTCGCTCGACGAGAACCGCCCGCAGTCGCTCCAAGGCAGGACCGACTAGGTCGTCCAGCAGTTTTGCCAGGTGACTGGTCCAGAGCTTCGCCTCCTCGTCTGACATGTCGGTGGGCGGTGGCTGCCGGATCAGCGGCCCGTTCGACACTGGTGCCGCCAGTTGCTGATCGAGAGAAGCGATCATCGCAGTAACGAGATGAGTGATCGGGGTCACCCCGGCTTCGGCGGCGGCTTCCAGGCGACCTATCCACAGATCGATGAAGTCCGGCAGCCTGGTGACCTTCTCGAGATATCTATGACCGTGCTCGGCCGTGACGAGGGGATAACGCGGAAGGAAGATGAAGATCAACGAGACGATGCCGGTGGTGTGGTTGACCCACTCCAACTCGGGCTGCCACCGAAGCTGCGCTGCCTTCGATCTGCCGGTGAACGCAATCGTCTCCAGCAAAGTCCGATCGGCACTGGTGGAGGCCTCGACCGCCTCCGCCCGACGCGCGAAATCTTCGAGCGTTTCGAGCCGCTCTCGAACGCCCTGCTCGGAGACGTCGGGCCATCTCTCCAGGTAGGTCAGGTCCCCGGACCACAGGG
>DATEEG010000137.1:0-6571 GCA_035281305.1 Acidimicrobiia bacterium
GGTCTTCGGCAAGGCACAAGAGCACGATCAGGTGGCTGGTGACGAATGTCCATTTGCCTTCCGGCGGGCTCGGGCTCACGGACGGCTCCACGACGAGATGCTAGGGATGCTGCCGCCGATTTGAAGCCCCTTACCTGAACCGATAACCCATTCCCCGCACGGTCTCGATCAGGTCCTTTCCGAGTTTGCGCCTCAGGTAGCCGACATACACGTCGACGACGTTGCTGCCGGGATCGAAGTCGTAGCCCCAAACCCGCGAGAGCAGCACCTCCCGGCTGAGAACCTGCCCGTGGTGAGTGATCAAGGTCTCGGCGAGCAGGAACTCACGAGCCGAAAGTTCGACCTCGCGGCCGCCCACCTCGGCCCGCCGGGTCTTCAAGTCGAGGCGGACGCCGCCGCCTTCGACGACCCCGGGATCGGCGGTTCCCCGATCCCGCAGTCTGACCTTGACGCGGGCCAGCAGCTCCTCGAACCGAAACGGCTTGGTGATGTAGTCGTCAGCCCCACCCTCCAGGCCCGCCACGGTGTCGCCGATCCCTTTCCGGGCGGTGAGGATCATTACCGGCAAGCGCTCACCCCGTCCCCTGATCTCGGCCAGGACCTGATGGCCGTCGCGACCGGGCAGTCCGAGATCGAGGATCAGCAGGTCAAAATCGTCATCTCGCGCCATCGCCGCGGCGCTGTGCCCATCCCCGGTGATCATGGTCGTATAACCGGCCGCTCTCAGACCCTTCTCGAGAAAAGACGAAATGCCCGGTTCGTCCTCGGCGATGAGGATTCGGTTCAAGGGATCCACTCCGCAATCGGGGGGTCAGCGGTCGGAATCCCCACCGTGAAGGTCGTTCCAACTCCGACGATCGAGGCTACGTCGACCTTTCCTCCGTGACCTTCGGCGATGGCTTTGACGATGGCGAGGCCCAGTCCGGCACCACCGGAGCCCCGGCGGCCGTCGGTGCCGCGTGCGAACCTCTCGAAGAGCCGCGCCTGATCGCCGGGGGAAATGCCCGGTCCCCGATCGGTGACCCAGATCTGGGCAAAGCCATCGATCAGACGACTTCCCACCGAGATCGGCGTACCGGCCGGGGTGTGCTCGACCGCGTTGCGAATCAGATTCAGCACCGCCTGGGCCAGTCTTTGTCGGTCGGCAGTGATCACGGCATGGGCCCGCTCGTCCGCGGTCACCACCCGGCCGCCGAAGGCAGCCGCTTTGGCGACCATCTCGTCGACGAACTCTGCGAGGTCGAAGGGATGGGGCTGGATGAAGTCAGGCTGTTCGGCGTTGGCAAGCGATAGGAGGTCGTCGACGATCCTCGACATTCGGTCAAGCTCATCGGTGACGAGGCGGACGGTCTCGGCCCTCTCCACGGGATCGTCCCCCATCACCTCGAGGTTGCCGCGAATCACAGTGATGGGCGTTCGCAGCTCGTGACCGGCGTCGTCGACGAAACGGCGCTGAACCGAAAAAGCCTCCTCCAGTCGATCAAGCATGGAGTTGAACGTGCGACTGACCTCCGCCAATTCGTCGTTTCCTTCCACCGGTATCCGCCGTGACAGGTCGGTCTCGGAGATGCTGCGGGCGGCCTCGCTGAGGTCCCGGAGCGGCGCCAGCACCCCGCCGGCGGCCACCCACGCCAAAGCCGACGCCAGCAGGAGAATCGAGCCGTAGACGATGGCTGCCAGCCTGACGCCGCCCTCAACCCTCTCGAACTGCCTCCTCACATCGATGGTAACTACGAAGACTCCGGCTACCTCCCCCTCGTATGTGACTGGTACCGCCACATAGCGGAGGGGACCCGACGGCGTGTCCACCTGAAGCCGAACCGGCTCGGTGACCACGGCCCAATCGTCGACGAGATCGCTGCGGGCGAGGTCCGCCCCGCTCACGTCCGACTTGTATGGCCGGCCGTCCACGAGCGTCACGATTGCTTCACCCAGGAGGGGAACGTTTCGCGACAGGAAAAGGTCGAAGACCGCCGCGGCATCGTTGCCAAAGAGCTCACCAGTCTCCGGGTTCGTTCCCCGGGCCAGCTGCATCAGTTCGGCGACTTCTTGATCGAGCGCTTGATCGATCTCGGCCGAGACCTGAGCCAGGAGGAAGGCTCTCTGGACGAACAGGGCCGCTACCAGCGAAACCGCCAGCAAAACGATATACCAGCCGAGAATTCGGGTCCGGGCCGAGGGCGGGCGCCGCTTCTGCCTGTCGGACCGGGTTTGCATTTCCGAAGTCAAAGTAACTCAGACGGGGCGGTCGCAGGAAGTCGGCCTTCCCGCGACCGCCGCTTCGGGCTTACGAGGCAACCGAGCTATCAACCTCGTCGGCACTGACGCTCGCACTGTCGTCGAAGGTCGGTGCCGGTACGGTGGGCGAAGGCACCACGTCGGGGCTATCCGAGTCGATCGCCGATTCCACCGAGTCGCCGGAGAGAGTGTCCATCCCGTCCGGAGTGTCCCCGGTGACGGAAGCCGTGTCCCCGGTTCCATCGTCGTCGAAGGGTGAGTCGAGGTCGTCACCAGGGCCACTGGTGACCCCCACAACGAAGTCGGGCAGCGTCGTGGTCACGTTTCTCGAGTCCGAGAACTGGACCTGGTCCGACAATTCGATCGACCCGGGCACTTCGGGACTGGTGGGATCGGCCAGGGCCAGTCCGCTGATGCCGAGAGCGCTCAGGGTTGCGGCTCCCGCCACCATCTTCCACTTGCTGTTCTTCCACATTTCTCTCGTCTGCATAGGTGACTCCTTTTGTTGCAGCCTCAGAAGCCTGACGTCTCGACGTGAGATGGACCTGAGAGGGTCATGAGGTTCCTCTTATTCCCGGAATGGGCCGGCTCGACTTCTCGCCGGCCTGCCACCCGGGCAGCGCTCGCACACCAGCGGCTGGCCAGGTCGAGGCGGGCTCCGGTCATGTGGGGCCAATCGGGGCGCTGTACACGGAAAGGCCCGGTGGCGAGACCAAGCACTACCGCCGCCACCCGCAGCCGCAGGTCGATCGGGTCGAGAGAGCGATCGCAGAGCGATAGCAAGCGAGAAGCGAACGACCGCATCGCCGCTCCCGGCATCGCTTGACCGAGCACGGCCAGGTGCCCCAGGAGGGTCGCGGGATCATCTCCGGGACGGCCCCAGCCGAATGTGTCGATGTCCAGCATGCCGACGACCCGCCCGCCGTCCACCATCACCTGCGACTCGTAGAAATCCCCGTGGACCGGCACACCTGCGTCGCGGGTCTCCTGACCGATGTCGTCGAGGATGCCGGTGATCTGCCGGCTCCTCTCGGGCAGCAGAAACGAAAGGATCCTGGCGACACCCGGCGCCCTCTCGAGGGGAGACGGGGCGGCAACTAGCCCGTCGGGCACCGGCAGCACCGCCGGCAGTGCCAGCACGTCTTCAGGAGCAGGAACCGCTGCTCCCTTGATCAGTGCCTGCCGCAGTGTGATCCCGGGCAAGGTGCGGAGGGCGACCAGGCCGTGGGCCCGGGATACACCCAGGCTCTCGGGGATTGGCAGCACCAGCGCGATTCGCCGGTGCTGCTCATGCAAACGCTCGATCTGATCCGGTGGGAGAAGTTTCAGGTATACCGAGCCGCCCCCGGACCAAGCTCCAGTGGCGGCAATCTGGACCACGGCCCTCCTGCCGGGTCGATAGGCGACCAGCCTGGTTCGCCACTGCTCGTTCGGGACGCCCAGCCGGGCCATCAGCCCGGCCGCCTCGAGCGGATCCATCGCCGCCGCCAGGCCAGGCAGGAAGGGATCGTGGGGGACCCGCCAGACTCCGATCCGGCGCAAACCGTTCTCGACCACTGCCACCCCATCGGGGACCTTCCCGCCTACCGCGACCAGCTGATGTTCGCCCTGGATGCCATCGCCGATGAGTTCGGTTTTGTAGCGGACGGTGACGCTGCGACCAGGCGAGTAGGTGACCTGAACCGCTTCGGCCGCGGCCACGCTCACCCCCCCAGCCCCCATTGCCGCTTCCAGCGGCTCCGGAACGCCGGCTCCGAGCAGAGTTGCGAGTTCGGGCAAACGTGCGTCGCGCAGAGCCGACGTCGCCGGGTTGGTGACGCTCACCTTTCAATAGTCCCCCACCCGCGTGAGACGAGGGTGAGGCGAGTGTGAGAGAACTCTCATCTGACGTTCGGGTCGACGGGCCAATCGTGTTTGGGATAGCGGGCCATCATCTCCTTGCGTACCTGGGCCCAGGATCCCTTCCAGAAGCCCGGCAAGTCGGAGGTGACCTGGACCGGGCGGTTGGCCGGGGACAAGACCTCAACCACCACCCGGACTCCTCCGATCTCCGGGTGCCGGACGACGCCATAGAGGTCCTGTGCCCTGACGGCGATGCGCGGCTTGCCGTCCGGGTAGGTCACCTTGACCCGGCGTCCGTTGCCCAGGTCGATCGTGCTGGGAGGCTGCCGACCCCGGCTGGGGGCCGCTGCCTGCAGTGCCTTGATCGGGTCAAGGTCAGCCAGGGAGGTGGAGCGGTTCAGTTGCGAACCGAGCCAGCCCTCCAAGCCGTCGAGCAGGGCCCGCTCCGAGAAGTTCGCATCTCGCTCCTGGAACTCGAGCCGGTCCAACCAGGCCCGAACGCGGCCTTCCGGGTCAAGTGCTTGGAAACCGAGCTTGCGGATACGGGCCGCGAGCATTTTGGCGACGTCCGGCCCCGGATCGGCCGGCTGCTCGGATACATCGAGGGCTAGTCCGCCCAGTCGCCGCTCGGTGCGGGCGATCACGCGATCACCGGACCACTGCAGGCTGCCTTTGGTCTCCACCTCGCTGGAGAACAGCCGGGCCACATCCTCGGCATCGATCGCTGCGGCCAGACGGATGCGAGCGTCCTTGCGCCGTCCGTCGAGGTCCGCGGCGATCAGGAACCCCTCACCTGCGATCGAGTCGGAAGCGGTGAGGAAGGCGGTGGTTCCGGTGCGGAGTTGGAACCGTCCTGCACTCCCCCGCTTGACCGCCAGCCGGTCGGGATAGGCCAGGGCCAGAACGGCCCCGGCCCTTTGCGAGGCGACGGCCCTGATCTCTCGATTCTGGCGGGCGACTCCGACCCGTCGAGCGAGGTCGGAGGCGCGGACCCGGAGGCGCTCCACTGCCCGCCGATCAGCCCCAGGAACTTCGATTCCGCTCACGGCCTCGACCCGCAGGGCCAGATCGGCCGGCGGGGTCTCCCCCGGTCGGCTCCGAAAGGGATCCCGCTCGTCGACCACCGCCGCCAGCACACACGCCAGCCAGCGGTCATCGCTATCGGCATCTACGACCATCCGGGCCAGGCGGGGATGAAGCGGCAGATCGAGCATCCGGCGACCCGTATCAGTCAACGCTCCCTCGCCATCGATGGCGCCGAGCCGGCTGAGCAGGTCCCGCCCTTCCCGAAAGGTCCGGGGCGGCGGCTGATCCAAAAACGAGAGGTGGGACGGATCGGGCTTGCCCCAGGCGGTCAGTTCGAGGGCCAGCCCGGCCAGGTCGACCTGGGTGATCTCGGGCTCGGAGTGAGGACGACGAGTGCCGTGTTCGATCAACGACCATAAGCGGTAAGCGACGCCGGGCCCGGTCCTCCCGGCCCGGCCGGATCGTTGCTCGGCCGACGATTTCGAGATGGGCACGGTTCGCAACCTGCTCATGCCGGTGTGTGGATCGAACCTGGGAGCCCGGGCCTGCCCGGAGTCGACCACGATGCGGACCCCTTCGACAGTGAGGCTGGTCTCGGCGATGTCGGTCGACAACACGATCTTGCGCCGGGTCGACGGCAGCAAAGCAGCGTCCTGAGCCTGGATCGAAAGGCTGCCATGGAGGAGGTGAACATCGGCGTCGACTCCTTCGAGGAGGCGAGCCACCCGTTCGATCTCGGCCATCCCCGGCAGGAACACAAGAACGTCGCCTGGGTCCCCCAACGCCTGTCTCACCACGTAGGCGACGTGCTGATCGAGGCGACCCGTTCTCGAGAGAGGCGACCAACGCATCTCCACCGGGTGCATTCGCCCGAAGCCGGTCACGACCGGAGCGCCGATGAGGTCGGCAACCCTCCGGGCGTCGAGGGTGGCCGACATGACCAGCAGTTTCAGATCGGTTCGTCGGGACCCGGTGCTGTCGAGGGTCAACGCCAGTCCGAGGTCGGTCTGGAGGTTCCTCTCGTGGAACTCGTCGAAGACGACCATCCCGGTGCCGGCCAGGGAGTGATCCCGCTGCAGGCGACGGGTGAGGACTCCCTCGGTCACGACCTCGATCCGGGTGTCCTGGCTGGTGTGGCGTTCATCACGGGTGACATACCCCACAGTGGCCCCGACTTCCTGGCCTATCAGAGAGGACATGCGACGGGCCGCGGCCCGGGTGGCCAAACGTCGCGGCTCGAGTACAACGATCTTGCCTTCGATCCCGGGCCGTTCCAGCAATCGCAGAGGAACGATCGTCGTCTTGCCCGATCCGGGGGGGGCGACCAGCACGGCCCGGTGACCGGCGCCGAACGCGGAGGCAAGGTCGTCAACGACCGCTTCGATCGGCAGGTCAGTCGGCGGAGTCAGCACCGAAGTCCCATCCCGGATGCCGGAATCGGAGGCGGTCTTCGTACGGAAATATG
>DATEEG010000138.1:0-4222 GCA_035281305.1 Acidimicrobiia bacterium
GCGCATACCCCGTTTGGCCTTGAGGCGGAAGAAGAAGGCGCCATCACTCCGCTGGACGGGCAGCCGGTGAGTCAGGAAGGGGTCGCTCGCCGCGGTCAGCGGCCGCCCCCCACCCAGGGCAGCCGACCGGTAGTGCTTGCGGACGAGGGTGTCTGCCAAGGGAGACCAGTATCCCCACGGGTACGCGAAGTGGACGGGGACGATCCCGACCCGGTCCTTGATCAACTGGTTTGATTCCCCCAGGTCCTCTTCGATCTGGTTGCGGTTGACAAGGCGGAGATCGAGGTGCTGGTGGGTGTGGGCGCCGAGAGTCATCAGACCGCCCGCCGCCATCTTGCCGATCTGGTCCCAGGTCAAGGGTTGGCTCCCGGGGGACATCGGTTCCTGGGTCTCAACGTGCTTGGTTGAAAGGTACAGGGTGAAAGGCACGGCTGATTCGTTGAGAAGTGGATAGACAGTTTCGTACAGATCGGCGTACCCGTCATCGAAGGTGAGGACGAACAAGTCGTGGGCGTCGGGATGGCCCCGCCGGAGCAGGGCCTCCTCCAGGTGGACGATCGCGGCGTTGGCCCGGAGCCAGCCGAGATGGGCCTCGAACGCCTCGACACTGACTTCCATCTGACGCTCGGGGTGGGGGCGAACCTGGTGATAGATCAGGAGGCGGGGTCCGGGCCATCCCCCCATCACCAAATCGGCTGCGGCGAACAGGGTCTTCGAGCCTTTCCGGACCAGTTCGGAGATCAGCGCCACCCGAAATCCCGACCAAGGAGGTGCTGAAGGTGGGAAATATGGGGCTCGAGCACGTGGCGCAAACGGGTTCGTGCCTCCTCGTTCGCCGGAGGCGGCGGGTCGACCTTGGGACCATCCGGGGCCGGCGCGGGCTTCAGAGGCTGGCTGTAATTGTGAAAGTCGCCCGGTCGGAACGAGGGGAGCTCAAGAAACCGAAGGATGTCATCGAACGAGGCCTCCGGAGCAGAAAAAAAGTCCTCGCTCTTTACGATGTGGAATCTGTCGGGCGGGAACCGTTCGAGCCACGGCAACAACTGCTGGTCATATTTGCCACGTTCTGCATATCCGTGGCGCCGCAAGGCGCGGGCCTGATAGGCGGGATCAGACTTGAGACGGTCGACCTCGCCTTCGATTCTCGTAGGTTCGGCGGCCAGCGCCTCTCCGAACGGCAGCGGCTCATGACCGAGACGGAGATTGTGCTGGTACTGAGAGTACGCGCGTGTTACGGGGTTGCGAACCATGGCGATGATGCGAGCGTTCGGCACCAGGTCAAAGGCCCTCTCGGCTGCCAGAGGATGCAGCATGTAGTCGGGCGTCGCTTCGAAAGTCAGCGGCCGACTCATGGAACCCGGCCGTCGCAGAGGGAAGTGCGAGCGGTACCAGTCCAACCCTTCGGTATAGCGGGTGGAGAAATACTCGACCTCCTTGCGGATTGAGGGGCTCACTGCCGGGTGTTGGCCCAAATACTTGTAGAGGGAGCTGGTGCCACACCTCTGGGCCCCGATGATCAGGACGTCGGGCAGTGCCCGCAGCCAGCTGGTCGGACGGCGGACCGTTACACGCCAGCGGGCCAACCGTCGTCGTGTAGGCATCGGAATCCTCGACCGGACCTGCTCCGTCAAGGCAATCGGTTGACGAATCGCCGCACTCACTTCGGCAGATCTCCCAACCTTGGTAATCCGGTTCGATCAGCTATGTCACACATCGGGGTTGTCGCCATCCGAGTTGATTCGGCTCTTCGTGATGTTCCATCGCGGGCCGGGCCCCGCGATCGGGAGGTCATGTATCAGAACGCGGTCGAGCGTCCGGGTGGCTGGCTAGAACCGCCCTGAGTTTCGGGCGGCCGCCGTTGCCGGTCTGAGATGAGATGTCCGGCTGGGAGTCGGCGCCGTTCTCGATGACGGCGGCCCCGACCTCGACGGCCCCTTCCTCGTCCCTACCGATCTCGCCGGTATCCCAGGTATGAGAGATCGAACCCACCTTGTCCGGCATGACCGAGCTGCCGTTGCGTGCAAAAATGGCGTGGCGTGCCCCGGTGCGCGCGATCGGGCCAACGCTCGTCGTCTCTTCCGGGTTCGTCGACGAAGGTTCGGGTTGAGCACCGGGCCTGCGTCTCTTGAAGAGGTCGCGGAGACCACGTGCGCTGGGCTTCAGAATCAGAACTGAACCGAGGACGGTGATGCCACTGGCAGTGAGTCTCTCTGTCAGGCGTTCCACGTCGCTGATCTTGGTCTTCCCACTGCGGCCAACGATCAAAACGGCATCGAGGTTGCGGACCAGTGCATCGGAGAGGGCGGTCCCTTTCTCTGTGATGGATACCAGGGTCAGGTCGAAACTCTTGCGCGCTTTGTCCAAAAGCTTGCTTGCCACGGGTGTCATGGCACCTTCGATGGAATAGAGCGACGGCCCCCCCGATGGAATAACGCCCAGTCCGGGCCACAACTCACGAGCCTCGAGAACGGCCCTGGTTATCTGATCGTCGTCGATGTCGTCCTTCCACGGGTTGAAAAGGTCGGCCACGACCGGGCCATCTCCCAGCAGGTTCCACGGATCGGCGTCGACCTCCTCCTCGAGGCCGGTGGTGTCGATGACAAGACTGGTACGCCTGGCAGTCACGATGCTGGCCGCCAGGTCGACGCTGAACACACGAAGGGTTGCCGGCTCGGTGGCGACACCGACCACACCGACTGCGACCGGACCCCCTTCCACGCCATGAAGGAAGTTGACAGCCACTTTCTGTATGGCCATCTTGCGCGGCCCGGGTGTGGTACTCCAGTACCATCGCGGTTCGCGAATCCCGCGATCCGGCGTCTCGGCCAGGACTCCCTTGAAGTCGTTTTGCGTCCACCACTTTCGCTTGAGGCGGTCATCGGCCATGACCAGACCCAGACCCAGGAGTGTGAAGCCAAAGACGCCCACCCCGGCGGCCACAGGGATCGCAATCGGGTCGGGGGTCTCGTCGGTTACGTCGATGTCCGAAGGGGGCGGCGGTCCGTTGTCGGTGCTCTCGATGTAGAGCATCTGGAACTCGATCTGCAGGTTGGAGTACAACGATTGGAGGCTTTCGATCTGGAACTGGTCGTCCAGGGCGTCGTTGCTGTCGACGACCACGGGATCAGAACCACGGTTGCCAGAACCAGCGGATTCTTCGGTACTCCCGCGCCCGGCGATTGCTTCCGATGAATCGAGCGGCAGCGCGGCCAACTGGGTCCGCAGGTCGACAAGCTGGGCCAGGATCCGGTCGATGTCCTCCTGGATCGCTTCCTTCTCGGCGTCGGTATCGGCCAGCACCTGCTCGACCGACAACTGGGCGCTCTCGGAGGTGAGCGACGATATCTGTCCGTTGAGGAGTGCTCTCTGGGCCGCAACCAGTGGATCTGCCGGGATTGCCTCGTCTTCAGGAAGCAAAGTGTTTAGCTGCTCCCGGACGGTATGAGCCTTGGACAGGACATCCTGCATGCGCTCTTCGATGGGGGCGGGGGCGGTCGCCTCGAGATAGCGGTCCCTCATTTCGGCAGCATCGGCCGTTGCCTCTTCAGGAGTCCTACCCAAAACGATGAACTGGATACTCTGGGTCGCCGGGGCCGCCCGGACCATGTGCTTGGGGTCGATGAAGCCTTCGTTGGCCTCGATCGCCGTCTCGAGGGCCTCGGTGAGGCTGGGAGGGATCTCGGAGGAGGCCCGACCGGAACCGACTTCGGTGGTTTCGGCCTCGGGCATGCTGGCGCTGGCCACCGCCTCAAAAGTCGGGCGGATCCCGTCGTTCATGGTGTTGACCAAGAAGATGGCGCCGGTCGTGCCCAGCAGAACCAATGCCACCAGCAGGGCCAGTCGGTGCCGGACGACTCTCTTCAGTCGGGTCACCACGGGGCTAGACCTCTCTCCTGCTGTTCACTCGCCCCAGCCCTTGTGATGAAGACACGACGCAGAGCGTTCCTGTCGTCCAAAATACCCTCACTTCCCAACCCCGGTGCATTCCACGCCGAAAAACTCCCCGAACCGCCCGTCACTTTACCCAGTCGATTGGCGCCTGACTACCCGGAATTGTGCTGTTCGGCGCACCTGCCGCAATAGTTCGGCGATCCCCTTATCGCCGCCGGGTCCTCGTGGTAGCGTCGGAGGGGGTAGGGAGGCCGGGAGCAAATGCCGACGAAGCGCCAATCGAGACTGCGATGAGCGTCATCAAACTCGTTGATGTAGCTCTGCTGTCGGT
>DATEEG010000139.1:0-2482 GCA_035281305.1 Acidimicrobiia bacterium
TGAAGGGATTGCGAAAGCTGCTGGAGCCATTGGTCCGCGGAGAACTTCGGAAGACCGAGCAGGCCGAACTGGAAACCCTGAAAGGGATCCTGGAGAGCCGGGCCACTGGGTGAGGTCGAGATCCTTGTGATGAGCCCCGGCGGCGTCGCTGGGGAAGACCCCAACTCGATAGGCCATCGGGCGCGACGGTGCTCCCGCGGGCTGGGCCGTACGCTTCGTCAGCTCAGACTGAATGGCGGGTACCGGTCGGTCACCAGCAAGAACGCATAGGCCTGAACTCGAAGAACCCAACGGCCGACGCCGACCACGAAATCGAAGATGCCCCGCGGGTACCTGCCGGTCAGGAGGATGGCGAACCATGCAACGACCACCGCGAGAATGACGACGATCACGAGCACCACGAGCACGATGTAGTGCGGGATGGCGAGGAACCATTTGACCAGTGGCAGCCAGCGGTTGAGGTCCTTCTCGACGTCGGGATAGTCGATCTCGAGATGCACCGACTGCTCGTCGACCGTGGAGGGGTACTTGTCGGTGAGCAGGGCCACATAGGCACCGACCCGTGTCTCGAAGCGGGTCAATTCCCGAGCGAAGTCGAACCACCAACGGGGGTAGCGCTGCCTGAACACGATCATCAGCATGGTGGCCACGAACAGGCCGCCGGCGATGCCTCCACCGGACCTCGTCACCTTGGACACGATCTCGCCCGCCTCGGTGACGACGGTGACGGTCTCGGTCGCGGCCGCCGAGAGCAACGACGCTATGACGACAATGGGAATGGCCCAGATAAGACGGAAGAACGTCGTGACTCTGTCCAACCTCTCCGGATAATCGATGTTCAACCGGGCGGGATACTGCTCCGACGATGTCGTAATGGTCCAACTCCTCGCATTTCTAACGAAGCTATTCGGTAATTCATGATGCTGGGGGGACGAGACGGAACAGTCTCCGGGCGCCGGTCAGGCCCTTCATCTCATGGATGCCCGCCTCCTCGAGATTCAGCCCCGAGCCTTCGAGGAGGTCGTACGTCGTGGATGACACCATGACTTCATCCGGACCGCCGACCGACATGACCCGCGCCGCCGCGTGCACCGCGAGACCGCGGGCGTCGTCGCCGATGAACTCGACTTCACCCGTGTGGACGCCTACCCGGATCGGAAGACCGATCTTGCGGGCCGAGAGCGCCATTGCCGCACCGCATCGGACGGCCCGGGTGGCGCTGTCGAAAACCGCCAGGAACCCGTCCCCGGTCGTTTTCACCTCGCGCCCCCGAAAGAAGTTGAGTTGGTCGCGCAGAGCGGTGTTGTGGACCAGGAGCAGGTCGCGCCAAGCGGCGTCGCCCATCCTCTGCAAAGTCGCCGTCGAGTCAACGATGTCCGTAAACAGCACCGTAACTACGACACCTTCACCGGGCCCATCCGGGGCGAGTCCAAAGATGCGGGCGCTGGTCCACTCGACGGTGACCCAAGGGTCGTCGCCGACCACCCAGGCGTCGTGGCCGGGCGGAATCTCATAGATGGAGTTCGGAGGGATGTCGATCGCCTGTCCATCGTCAGTCTCTACGTGAATGGCGCCCGAAACGGAGTAGCCGAGATGATGGAGCTGGCAGGTGGCGGTCCCGGCGATGGCGGGCATGGCGGTCGACCACCGCCAACCAGGCTCGTAGACGGCGCGGCCGATCACTGACTCATCGAGTCTCACGACTTGGGCGTGCCCCTGCGGAAAAGGGCGTACCTCGTCGGGGTCCGCGAAACTCTTGTACTGCAGTCGAGGCAAGCGATAACTCTCTAGGCGTTAGTCAGTGGCGTCTCGTCAAGGCGCCAGAGTGGCGGGTCGTTCGAGGTGTGCGGCTTCCGGTTGGCCAGAGCTCGCCAATTCGGACGGGAATCCTCGGACGGCCCGCCACAGGAGCCAGACGATTAGCAACGCCTCGCCGACGAATGTGAACAGGCTGAAGGTGAACTCGAAGTCGGGGATCAGGATGCGCGTGAAAGAGTCGGCCAGGTACCCGCCGCCGGCGACGGCGACGAGTACCCCGAGGAACCCGGGAAAGTCGACCGACTTGAACAGCAGGTAGCCAAGGCCGAGGAGATGGAGACCAAAAATTGCCAAGCTCATGTCCCAGCCGTTGTCGAACGAGGCAATCGAAGCCATCACCTGAGCTCCGAGTTGGTCCGACGGCAGCGCCGGGCCCGCTGCCCCTCCGATAAGTTGGGCGACGGAAAGAAGATTCGCCAGCGCTACTGCAAACACGGCGGGGGCGGCCAGCCGCAGCCATCCGACCAGGAGCGCGAGGGTCTCGTTAACCGGCTTCAGCAATACGTACAGAGCCCATGCCACCAGGATGTCGAGGAACGCCACGACCAGGAGCGCGGCGATGGCGAGCCGGAAAAGACCTTCGGAGGCGGTGATGTTGGAAACGGTGGACGCCGTGTCGTCTGTGACGATGAGGTCCTGGAGAACGCCGAAGTGCGCCAGGGGC
>DATEEG010000140.1:0-7533 GCA_035281305.1 Acidimicrobiia bacterium
CGCGCCCGTTTCTTCGCTCCGGGCTTCGGCATCGTCGAGGACCCGGCTACGGGCAGCGCCGCCGTTGCCCTGGCAGCTCGACTGCGAAGTCTTGGGCACGGGCATGGTTCTCTCCAGATCGAACAGGGGGAGGAGATCGGGCATCCCTCACGCATCAACCTCGTGTGGGGCGCCAACGGGACGTCAATCGGCGGGACCGTTGCTCGCGACGAGGTGCGCTTCCTCAAGCCCTAGCCTGCGGCCGTGGCCACGGCATCTGCACCGGCATCTTCGGCAAATCTCGGCCCGGGATTCGACGTGCTCGCCCTGGCCCTGAATCTTCGCTGCGAGGTCGATGCCTCCCCTGACGACCGATGGAGCGTGCGCCACATCGGACCCGAGTTCCCGTCGGGCCATTTCGACAGCGTCCTCGAGGCGGCTCGTCGGGCGGTCGGCGAAGATCGTCCTCTGGCGCTGGTTGTCGACAACCGGATACCCATCGGACGCGGCCTGGGATCGTCCGCGGCGGCGGTCGTTGCCGGTGCTGCTGCGGCCTGGCGGGCGGTGGGGGACGAAGTCCATGATCGGGCCGTGTTCGATCTGGCGGCTGACATGGAGGATCACCCTGACAACGCCGCGGCAGCCATCTATGGAGGATTGGTGCTCTGCACTCCCAACCGGGAAGTTCACCGGCTTCCGCTTCATCCCGGGTTGGTGCCGATTCTGGCCGTCCCCGATCGGGCGCTCGCGACCAGCGATGCGCGGGCCGCCCTGCCCACCGAAGTACCCAGGGACGTGGCTGTCCGCAGCCTGGGCCGGCTGGCCGCTCTGGTGGGTGGCTTGTTGCTAGGTGACGGGGTGTTGCTGGCCAGCGCCCATGGTGACGAGATGCACCAGGATCCACGGAACCGGCTGCGACCCGAAGTGGAGCTGCTGATCGACACGGCCCGAACGGCCGGCGCTCTGCACGCATGCTGGTCGGGAGCAGGCCCATCGGTCCTGGCCCTGGCCGAGCCGGAGACGGCTGCCAGGGTGAAAGGTGCGCTGGAAGCCAGCCTCCAGGCCGGAAGGGTGCTCGAACTGCAGGTGGCGGCGTCGGGCTTGGTTCTGAGCCCGAATGGCACACGCTGAACCCCGTCTAAGCTGAAAAGCTCAATAACACTGACTTTCCAGAGGTTTGCATGGGTTCACTGATCAAAAAGAGACGCAAGAAGATGTCCAAGCACAAGTATCGCAAGCGTCTCAAGGCCAACCGCCACAAGAAGAAGTAACCGTTGGGGGGCCGTGAGGCCCCTCAGGTTTTTGGTCGCTGCGAAGGAAGAATGTCGGGGCGGGTCAGGCCGTCACGTCTCTCGAAGAAACCGCTCGATCTCTTCGACCAGATCTTCAGCCGGGTCCGGGTGGATCTCCCCGGCGTCTTCGTCGCCGACGGCTGCTTCCAGCTTCTTCACGTATTCGGACAGCTCCTCGTTGCCGGAGATGACGGCGTCGACGTTGAACTTATATTCGGCTGCCGCCACTGCCAGTTCCGAAGTCTCCAGCGTGAAACCGAGGATCGCCATCGCCTTGCGGACGAGCGTGTAGACGGCGGGCGGGTAAGGCTGATTGGAAAGGTAATGGGGGACCGCCGCCCACACCGACATCGTGGCGACGCCGCTCTCGGCGAGTTGATGGGTGAGGCTGCCGATGATGCCAGTGGGGCCTTCGTAGCGGCTGCTGCTAACACCGTTCTCGGCCAGCAGCCTCGGATTGGGACTCGAGCCCACGAGCGGAACCGGCACCGTGTGGGGGACCTGGCCGAGGAAAGCCCCCAGGAGAAGGGCTCGTTGGACGCCGAGCGTGTTGAGGGCCTCGGAGACGGCTGACCCGAAAGCGCGCCATTTCAAATGAGGCTCTTCACCAAGCACTACGACGAGATCGCCGTCCGGGTGATGAAGGGCGTGAAACTCGTTCAGGGGCCAGTGAATGGTCCGTACCCCCGCCTCGGTCATCTCGACTTCGGGCCTCCGAGTCTGGAATTCGTAGAACTCGTCCGGATCGATCCGGGCGAAGGCGTCGCCTTCGAGGGAGGCGATGAGATGGCGGGCGGCATCGGTCGAGGCATCGCCGGCGTCGCCCCAGCCAGCGAAAGCCAGCACCGCCACGGGGTTGCGCAATTCCGGATGGCGGCCCCATTCGGGGTACGACATGACGACACCCTATCCGATCCCGGGGACCGAAGGAATGGCAGACAGGGCCTATCGACGGAGCCGACTATTGAGGAATTCGATGGTTCGGGCCCACGCCATCTGCGACGCCTGAGGATCGTGGTCTTCGGGCCTGTCGTCATTGAAGAAGGCGTGCCGGGTTCCCGGATAAACGAAGAATTCTGCGCTCAACCCGAGTTGTTGCAGCTGGCTTTCCAGTTGCAGCGCCAGTTCGGGACCGGCCCAGTCGTCGTGCTCGGCATAGTGGCCTTGAAACGCTGCCACCGAGTTCTCGAAGTTGGGGGAGGGTTCGGGCCACGGCCCTCCGTAGAAGGGAACAGCCGCTGTCACCTTGTCCGTGAGGCACGCCAGCCAGAGCACCAGCCCGCCCCCCATGCAGAAGCCGACGGCCCCAACTCCCGGTCCGGTGACTGCGGCATGGGCCGCCAGGAATTCGACGGCACCCTTCATATCGTTGGCGACGCGTTCGAGGTCCATCGCCATCATCAACTTTTCTCCCTCGTCGGGTTCGGCCGTCTCCTCGCCCTGATACAGATCGGGGGCGAGGGCCACGAACCCCTCGCGGGCGAAACGCTCGACGATGTCTTTGACGTGCGCATCCAGTCCCCACCATTCCTGGATCACCACCACGCCCGGGCCCCGGCCTGACTGCGGCAGCGCCAGCCATCCGGTGGCGGACTCCCCGTTGGAGATGAATTCAACTGTCTCACCCATTGGCGCCAGCCTATGCCGGGAGTTCGGTGACGGTCTAGCCGACAGGCTGGTAGGAGCGGAGACGCAGGCTATTGGCCACCACCGAAACCGAAGAGAAAGCCATGGCGCCGGCGGCGATCCTCGGATCGAGCAGACCGAACGCGGCCATCGGAACCGCGGCGAGGTTGTAAGCGAAAGCCCAGAAAAGGTTTCCCTTGATGGTCACCAGAGTCCGCCTGGCGAGACGTATGGCGGCGGCCACCAGCAGAGGATCACCGGACATGAGCACCACATCCGCCGCCTCGACGGCGACGTCGGTCCCCGTGCCGATGGCAATTCCGAGATCGGCGGCCGTCAACGCCGGAGCGTCGTTGATCCCATCCCCGACGAACGCAACGGTGCGACCCTGGCGTTGGATGCGCGCGACTTCTTCGATCTTGTCCGCCGGCAGCACGTCAGCGATCACCTGCTCGACTCCCACCTCGCGTGCGACGGCGTTGGCCGTCCGAAGGTTGTCGCCGGTAACCATTCCGGTTTGGAGTCCCATCTCTTTCAAAATACGGATCGCCGTTGGCGCCGTCGCCCTCACTGAATCCGCCACCGCCAGGGCTCCTCTGACTTCGCCCTCATAGCCGGCGAGGAAAGCGGTCTTTCCTTCTTCGGCCCAGCTTCGCATTGCCTGCTCGAAGCGGTCGGGGATTTGGAAACCCTGATCGGCCGCCAGCTTGGGTTTACCGGCAACCACCACCACGCCGTCGATCGTGCCGATGACGCCCATGCCCGGGATCAATTCGATTTCCGTGGCCGCTGGGACCTCGAGGCCGCGCTCTTCTGCGCCCAAAGCCACGGCGATTCCGATCGGGTGGCCCCCGGCCAGTTCGACGGCGGCCACCCGGCGCAGGAACACATCGACACTCTCGTCCGTCTCGAGCCCGACGAGGGTCATCGCTCCGGTAGTTAGGGTGCCGGTCTTGTCGAACAGAACCGTGTCGACAGCCCGAGCGCGTTCGAACACCTCGGGATTCTTGAAGAGGATGCCGAGCTCTGCCCCGCGGCCGCTCCCGACCATGATGGCGGTAGGGGTGGCCAGGCCCAGGGCGCACGGGCAGGCGATGATCAGTACAGCCACCGCTGCCCGCACGGCGTCGGCCAGATCGCCCGTGACGATCATCCACGCGATCAGGGTGGCCAGGGCAATGAGAATCACGACGGGGACGAACACCCCGGAGATTCGGTCAGCCAATCGCTGGACCGGGGCTTTGCCGGCCTGGGCGTCTTCAACCAGGCGGACGATCTGGAATAGGGCCGTCTCCTCGCCGACCCTGGTGGCACGGACCGCGACCAGACCCTGCTGATTGACGGTGGCTCCGTACACGTCCTGGCCGACTCCCTTGGCGACCGCCACCGACTCACCGGTGAGCATCGACTCATCGAAGGAAGAGCTGCCCTCGACGATGGTTCCGTCAGTCGGCACCTTCTCTCCGGGCCGAACGATCATGATGTCGCCTGGCAAGACCTGGTCGATCGCGACGCTCGCCTCACCGTCTTTGGTCCTGATGCGAGCTTCGCGTGCGCCGAGTTCGAGAAGCGCGGTGACCGAGCGGGCGGCGCGACCCTTGGCTTTGGCCTCGAACGCACGTCCGAGGGTGATGAGCGTGATGATGATCGCGGCTGTCTCGAAGAAGACATCCTGGTGGTTGAACATCGCCCACCACGACCACCCATAGGCGGTGAGAGAGCCCAGGGAGATGAGCGTGTCCATCCCGGCCGTGCGCACGAGAGCCTGCTTGAAGGCGGTGCGATGAAATGGCGCCCCGATCAAAAGGACAACGGGCGTTGTCAACACGGCCTGGGCCCACATGCTCCAGCCCGACATACCGATCGTCATCCCGAGCACCATGGCCGGCACTGAGAGAGCGGCCGCGAGCCAGAACCGGCGCCACTGGGTGGCGGCATCGGCGGAATAACGGTCGGCTATGCCCGACGGGAGGTCGGGGTCGGTCGGGGCGATGTCGTAGCCGATCTTCTGAACCGCTGCCCTGAGGTCGGAAGGGTCGGTATCGGCCGAGGCTCTGACCCGGGCGCGGCCGCCGGCGAAGTTGACGCTGGCATTGTCGACACCGGGCTGGCGGGACAGGACCCGTTCGACGCGGACTGCACAAGAGGCACAAGTCATCCCTTCGACGTCGAAGACCATGGTGTCGCCCTGGGGAGGGGCTGACGAAGACCGCTCTGTTGATGCCGCACGGGGGTCTTCAGCGCGGAACTTCATACCCCACTTCTTCAATCACGTCGATGATCTGGTCGAGACCCACGGCTGCTTCGTCGAACTTGAGGTCGACGGTGCGGGCCGCGATGTCGACCTCTACTTTGTCGACTCCTGGAAGTCCGCTCACGGCCTCTTCGATCGACATCTTGCAGTGATCGCAGGAGATACCCGGCACGGTCAGTGTTTTGGCGTTCATGTTTTTCCTTTCGCGGGATGCAAGGGATCGCGCGCTGTTCAGTCGCGGCTCGGTCCGGTGACCGTCGAAGTGAACTTCATCGTTTCCATGAGCTCGTCGACGATCTCAGCCGTGCGACCCTCCTCGACGGCATGGACCACGCAGGTCTCGAGATGGTTCTGGAGAAGGACCCGGTTGACCTTTTCGAGTGAGGACTGCAGGGCGGACACCTGTTTCATGATCTCAGGGCAATAGCGGTCGTCCTCAACCATGTTGATGACGGCATCGAGATGGCCTCTAACCGTTTTGAGGCGGTTGCGGGCCGAGGTCTTGTGGATTTCCTTCACCCCGCCATCCTACCCCACCCGGGGTGGGGTTGCAAGTCCCGGTTCTTGTGAGTGGGAAACGAGGAGGCCCCGGCGGAGGGGACGCCGGGGCCTCGTCTTCTAGGCGCTCGCAGTGTCGGGGGAGGGGGAGAGAACCTGACCCCACGGCGCTAGAAGGCCAACCTTCATCGCTGCGAGCTTCCTGAGATCCCCGGTCGGACCGGAGACCTCTACCGGGGTCGCTCCGGGATCAAGTCGTTTCGGGGAGGATCCGACCCCTCACACGGGGAAACTTGACCGGAGCGTGGGTGTAGCAGTAGTCGCGGCGGTTGTACTGGCTTAGACGGGTTTCGCATTCGGGATCGGAGCAAACTCGATCTTGACCGTAACGACGGGATGGCCGAGTCATGCCTCGAATCGCGGAACCTTTGAGTGTGTCTGACATGTTCTGGGGCCTCCTTTCCTGGCGGCCGGTACCCAGTTTCAACCGTCTCTAAGCACGGTTTCTTCCGGGTTGCCATCGGTCTCGACCAGGAGACCCGCTCTGCCGGCGGGCTCGTCGCCACGCCTGCTTCGGGCGGGGCCCCCCGTCTCGACGGATGGCCCGGGTTTTCAGGAGAGTCTTAGTGCTGGCGGTTAAACCCCTGGTAAAGGGCGCAGATCCGGCCGCCACCACCTTTGGCTCTCGAGTATTTATACGCCTAGGAGGCCGGTTTGGTTCCAATCCCGAGACGCTTGAGAAACGCCTGGTTGTTGGGCTCGCGGCCGAGAAAGTCGCGGAGCATGTCCATTCCGTCGACCGAGCCACCCTTCTCGAGAATCGCCCGCCGGTACTCCCGTCCGACCTCGGGGTTGTCGACGCCTTCTTCGTCGAAGCGGCTCCACATGTCGTCGCCGTAGACCTCCGACCAGAGGTAGCCGTAGTAGCCGGCGTCGTACCCGCTGAGAAGGTGTCCAAAGCTGGCCGGGAAGAAGGTTCCTTCGTGGGCGGGGAACAGGCTCACCTTGGTCGCACGCTGCAGAATCTCGTCAAGGTCCTTCTCGGGCGCCTCGTCGTGTAGCCACATGTCGAGCAGGCCGAACATCGCTTGCCGCAGAGTGAGCAAAGCGATGTTGAGATTCTTTGCCGCGACAAGTTGATCGACCAATCGATCGGGGATCGTTTCGCCCGTCTGATAGTGCCGCGCAAATCGGCGAAGGATTTCGGGTCGCCAGGTCCAGTTCTCCATGATCTGGGAGGGCGCTTCGACGAAGTCGTTCTCGGTCGACGATCCGGCGAAGCGGGTCGTCTCGGCCTTGGTGAGGGTCTGATGGAGGATGTGACCGAACTCGTGGAAGAACGTCACCACCTCGCTGTGCTGTAGCAAGGAGGGTCGATCGGATCCGGGCTTGGTGAAGTTGGCAACGATCGCCGACAGGGGTTTTTGATAGGACCCGTCAGGCAGACGCCGGCCCGAGACCAGCGGGAAAGCCGCGGCGTGGCTGAATTTGCCTTCCCGCGGGTAGAGATCCATGTGGAAGTGCGAGATCAGGTCGCCTGACTCGCGGTCGTGGATCGCATACGTGAGCACATCCGGATGCCACGCCGGCATCACGACCTTGCGGTATTCGACGCCGAACACGTCGCCCGTCAGATTGAGCATTCCATCGAGCACTTGCTGGAGGGGAAAGTAGGCAGCCACCTGCATCGGGTCGACCCCGAACTCGGTCTTGCGAAGCTGGGTCTCGTAGTAACCCCGATCGAACGTCTGGAGTGGAGTCTCGTGCCCGTCGCTCGCGAGGAGGGCCTCCATGACCTTTATGTCGGACAGGCCCCCTTCGGTTAGCCCCGGCAACAGAGCCTCATAGAAACCGCGGACTGCCTCGGGAGTCTTGGCCATCTTC
>DATEEG010000141.1:0-7887 GCA_035281305.1 Acidimicrobiia bacterium
AAGGCTGTCCGCATCGAGGGCGACGCCGAGGCGGACGACCTGTTGGCCGCTCTCCTGGAAAAGCTCGACCTGGCTACGACCATCGACCTGGTCCGGGCGTTCTCCGCCTACTTCTATCTCGCCAACGTCGCTGAGCAAACCCATCGCGTTGGCGAGTTGGCCGGAACCGAGGGTGAGCGCTACCTCGACGAAACCGTCGATCGGATCCAGGCCGCCCGGCTGGATCCCGGGATCGTTGCCGAGGTTCTATCCCGGCTGGAAGTCCGGCCGGTGTTCACCGCGCATCCGACTGAGGCGGCCCGGCGCACGATTCTGACCAAGCTCCGTCACCTGGCCGACCTTCTCCAGGAGCGGCTGGAGCCGACGACCACCTCCCGCGAGAAAGAGAGGATCGATCGAAGAATCGAAGAGCTCATCGACCAGATCTGGCAAACGGACGAGCTCAGGGCCGAGCGACCGGAGCCGCTGGACGAAGCCAAATCGGTGATCTTCTACTTCGACCAGCTCTTCACCCACGTGCTTCCCCACCTCACCGAAGAGATCGCCGTCTCCCTTGCCCGCCTGGGGCATGGCGACCGGCCGGCGATCCGTTTTGGCACCTGGGTTGGCGGCGACCGGGACGGCAATCCCTCCGTCACCCCCGAGGTGACGATGCAGGTTCTCGAACTGCAGCACGATCACGGCCTTCGCAATCTCATCGGTGCCATCGAAGAAGTGGCCGAAGAGCTTTCGGTGTCATCCCGGATCAAGTCGATCTCGGCCGACCTCGCAGCATCACTCGAGGCGGACCGGGACGCCTTGCCGATCGTGTGGCAGCGGTTCCGGGGTATCAATGCCACCGAGCCCTACCGTTTGAAGTGCGCGTTCATCCATCAGCGCCTCCAGAACACGAGGGCCCGAATCCTGGAAGACGCCCGCCATGAGCCCGGTTGGGACTACTCCGGCCCGGTCGAGCTGGCGGCCGAGCTGGAATTGATGGCGGAGTCCCTCGGCAAGCACGCTGGTGACCTTCTGGCCAACGGCACCCTGGCCCGGCTTGCCCGGCGAGTCGCGACGTTCGGTTTCCACCTGGCAACTCTCGACATCCGCGAGCACGCCGACCTCCTCCATCTCACCGTCGGAGAGTTGTTCGAGCGGGTAGGCGTCGACTACGAAGGCAAGGACCGAGAGGAGCGAGAGTCGCTCCTGGCCGCCGAGCTGATGAGCCGCCGTCCCCTCGCCTCCCCTACGACTCTGCTCGAGGGAGGCGCGGACTCGACCCTGCGAACCTTTCAAGCGATCCGGAAAGCGCTCGACCGGTTCGGTCCCGTGATCGAGTCTTACGTGATCAGCATGGCCCAGGGAGTCGACGACGTGCTGGCCGCTGCGGTGCTGGCCCGGGAGGCAGGCCTGGTCGATCTGCATCAGGACATCGCCCGCATCGGACTCGTCCCGCTCTTTGAAACGATCGACGAGCTGCGGCGGGCGGGCGACCTGGTGGACGGCCTTCTCAATGTGCGCTCGTACCGGGAACTGGTGCGCCATCGGGGCGACGTCCAGGAGGTCATGCTGGGGTACTCGGATTCCAACAAGGACGGCGGCATCACGACGTCGCAATGGGAGATCTACAAAGCCCAGCGTCTGTTGCGGACCGCCGCTCAGAAGCATGGTGTCACCCTCCGTCTGTTCCACGGCCGGGGAGGAACGATTGGTCGCGGGGGCGGGCCTTCCCACGCCGCCATCCTCGCTCAGCCCTACGGGACGATCGACGGCTCGATCAAAGTGACCGAACAAGGCGAAGTGATCTCCGACAAGTACGGCCTGCCGCGCCTGGCCGCCCGCAACCTCGAACTCGCTCTGTCCTCGGTGCTGGAGGCGTCGCTGCTGCACCGGATTTCACGCCAGCCGAAGGACGTTCTGGATCGCTGGACCGAAGGAATGGACGCCTTCTCGGAGGCGGCGTTCGCTGCCTATAGGAGCCTCGTCGAGCATCCCGATCTAGTCCCCTACTTTCTTGCTTCGACCCCGGTACAGGAATTGGGTGCAATGAACATCGGCTCCCGGCCTTCGCGGCGTCCCGGGGGTGGCGGCGGGCTGGACGACTTGCGGGCGATTCCGTGGGTTTTCGGATGGACCCAGTCCCGGCAGATCATTCCGGGGTGGTTCGGGGTCGGCTCCGGCCTCAGGGCGGTTCGCAACAGTGAGCACGCCGAAACCCTGGATGACATGGCCTCTCGCTTCCTTTGGCTGCAGACGTTCCTTTCCAACGTCGAGATGACTCTGGCCAAGACCGACCTGTCGATCGCCAAACGCTACGTCGATCGACTGGTGGCGCCGGAGCACCGACACTTGTTCACCGTGATAGCCGACGAATATCAACTGACCGTCGAAGAGGTTTCGCGGTTGACCGATCGAGCAGTCCTCGGTTCCAATCCGGTCCTGGCCCGAACCCTGGAAGTTCGGAACATCTATCTCGACCCCATCAACTACATGCAGGTCTCGCTCCTCGAGCGAAGCCGTCGCCACGGCAGCGACGATCCCCAACTCCAGCGCGCCCTTCTGCTGACCGTCAACGGCATCGCCGCCGGCATGCGCAACACCGGTTAGAAAACGCGAACCTAATGCTATGCCGTGCGGTTTCCGCCGGACTTTGCATTCAGTTGTGTGAGGCTCGATCGTCGCCTTCCAAACCGCGGGCTATGTCGGGCGGTTTCCGCACGACATAGCATTAGGTTTCGAGTGCTGCGGCTTCCACCAGGGTGTCGAAGTAGGCCACTCCCCCGCCCCAGTCGGTGAGGGTGTCGTTGGTGAGGGCGTTGACGTTGGCGTCCTTGCCCCACCAGCCCCACGGGATGGCGACGACGCCGGAACGCAGGCGGGTGCTCAACCGGGCCGGAAGCGCCAGCTCGCCACGGTCATTCCAGATACGCACAACGTCGCCGTCGGCGATCCCGCGGGCGGCGGCATCAGCCGGATCGATTTCGAAGAAGGGGCCGCCCTCGCGTTCACCGTGATGTTTGGAGTAAGACGAGTTCAGAAACCGGGTGTGATTCTTGGGGGTCAAAAGGACCAGCGGATATCGCTCGTGCAATTCTCCCCCCGGCCCCTCCGCCGCGGGCCGGTAATCAGGGAGCGGGTCGTGGCCGGACTCGGCCAGAGCTGATGAGAAGAGCAGCGCCTTTCCATTGGCGGTCTCAAAACCGCCCGCCTCATACGGCAATAGTTCGGTTGGAAGATCCAGGCGCATGAACCCCTGCTTGCGGAGCAGGTCGACGTCGACTGAAGGCAATGCCGAACGGATCAACGCTTCGTCGTCGACGTCGAACTCGGGGTCGTTCATCCCCATCGCCCTGGCCAGACGTCGCCACAGTTCGGTGTTCGGGACCGACTCACCTCGCGGAGCGATGGCCGGTTCGTTCCATCCGAGGTAGAGATGACCCCACGACGGGATCACGTCCATTTGCTCGATCTCGGTAGTGGCCGGGAACACGACGTCTGCGTAGAGAGCGGTGTCGGTGAGGAACTGCTCGCTCACCACCGTGAAGAGATCTTCCCGCTCGAGCCCGCGTCGGATCTCGGCAGCGTTGGGCACGGAGACCACCGGGTTGCCGTTCCAAACAAAGAGGGCATGGATCCCCAACTCCTGATCGTTGAGGGCGCGACCGAGATGGTTCATGCTCACCTGCCGGGTCTCGGACGGCACGGAGAACACACTGTCGTCGATGGCAGCCTCCGACCAGACGCCGACCGAACGTGATAGTCCCCCGCCGCGCTCACGCCAGGCCCCGGTCAGGACCGGGAGACAGCCGAGAGTCCGGAAAAACATGGCGCCGTGCTCATGATGCTCGGCACCGATGAGAGTCCGGATGAAGGCCGGTCTGGTGGTGCCATAGGCAAGCGCGAACGATTCGATCTCAGCGGCCGAGATCCCGCAGACCTGGCTCGCCCGGACCGGATCCCACTCCGCCACCCGCGCCTTCAACTCGTCGTAACCAGTCGCGTATCGCAGGACATAGTCGTGGTCGATCAGATCCTCCCGGATCAGAACGTGCATGACGCCCAGCATCAAGGCAACGTCGGTGCCGGGAAGAGGCTGTATGAACCAATCGGCCGACTCGGCCGTCATCGTACGGATGGGATCGATGACGACGACCTGCGCTCCGTTGGCGCGGGCCTCTTCGATGAACGGCCACAGGTGACGATTGGTGAGGCGAGTGTTAGTCGCCCACAGAACGATGAGTTTCGAGAAGCGCACGTCCATCGGATCGGCGCTTTTCCTTCCGCCGTAGGTGGCGGCCAGACCCGCTCCGGCGGTGGCGCCGCAGAGCGAGCCTGATTGCCGGGACGCTCCGAGGCGGGCGAAGAAGCGCTGGTCGAGTGACGTCATCTGGATCATGCCCTGCGTGCCGGCATCCCCCCAGGGCAAAACGGCTTCCCCGCCGTGCTGGTCGATCACCGCCCGGACCCGCTCAGCGACGAGCGACAGCGCTTCGTCCCAGGTCGCCTGGCGGAACTCGCCGGCGCCTTTGGGTCCGGTTCGTATGAGGGGGTGGAGCACCCGATCGGGGTGGTACACCCGATCGAGGAAACGGTTGACCTTGGGGCAAAGCTCGCCCCTCGAGTAAGGATGGTCCGGGTTTCCTCGCAGCTTTACGGCCCGGTCCTCACCATCAGGACCTTCGGTGACCGTGACGATCCACCCGCAAGAGTCCGGGCAATCGTGATGACAGGTGCCAAGGACGATCCGGGTGCCACCGGTTGCTGTCATGCGGCCAGGGTAACTGAACGATCCGGTCGCTACCCTCGTTTTCATGCCGGTGACAGTCGTCGATCACCCTCTTGCCCAGCACTATCTCACCACTCTCCGCGACAAGACCACCTCTACCCCCCTCTTCCGCGAAACCGCCCGCCGCATGGCCTACCTGCTGGTGACCGAAGCCACCTCCGACCTCCCCATGGTCGCCAAGGAGATCGAGACCCCCCTGGAAGCAACCACCGGCACCGCCATCGGCCGGCCCATCGTGGTCGTCGCGGTGTTCAGGGCCGGTCTCGGCCTCCTCGACGCCGCCATCGATCTGCTGCCCAACGCCCGGATCGGCTACGCAGGCGTCCAGCGCAACGAGGAGACCGCCGAACCCATGGAGTACTACACGAAGTTCCCGAAGATGACCGACGCCCGCGTCCTCATCCTGGAGCCGATGCTCGCCACCGGCGGATCGCTGGCCTGGGCGTGCGATCAAGTGAAGGCGAAGGGCGCCGCCGACATCACCGCAGTCTGCGTGGTCTCGGCCCCGGACGGAATCGCCGTGATGGAGCAGCGGCATCCCGAGGTCCGTATCGTCACCGCCTCCGTCGATCGGGGCCTCAACTCGCATTTCTACATCGAGCCCGGGCTGGGCGACATGGGCGACAGGTTGTTCGGCACCGTATGACGTCGTTCGAGGAAGCCGTCCTCGAAGTCCTGCGCTCACTCCAACCAGGCGAAGTCGTCACCTATGGAGAGGTGGCCGAACTCGCCGGATACCCCGGCCGCGCCCGGGCCGTCGGGAGGATCCTGCGAGTCACAGACGAAGAGGTCCCCTGGTGGAGAGTGGTGGGTTACGGAGGGAGGCTTATCTCACCCAACCCCTCCGAGCAGGCGGCTCTGCTCAGACGTGAGGGTGCCTGGCGCTGATCCACCGGTGCTAGTCCGTGTAGCTGCGATCGACCGACGCCAGCACCGAATAGAACGGATCAATCATGTTCCCGACCTGGAGACGCCCGACCTGTCCAAGCAATTCGTATGCCTCCAGCTTGGTGAAACCTCGATACCTGACGAGGCGCCGGGCGAGGTCGGAGTAGGCGGCGCGGGCACAGTCTCCGAGGTTCACGCCCTGGAATCCTGCTACTGAGCCCATGGTCGTCGCCGTATTGATCTGCGGCAGGCCCAGGTATTGAGATCCGTCGCGGTCCGATACGGTCACGGTCATGTCGACCACAGCTTCGATTTCGAGCGCAACACCCGTGATCTCGCCATCACCCTGAGCTCCATGGGCATCGCCGACGGACAGAAGGCCGCCATCGACGTTGACGGGCAGGACAACCGTCGCGCCGGCTGTGACACCGGGTTGGTCGACATCTCCGAGATACTCGGGTGCCTGGCTGAAAGTCATCCTGCGCTCGCGGGCAGGGGCCACCCCGATCGTCCCCAAGAATGGATGCATCGGAATGAGTCGCTTGCGACCCCCGAGTTCGACTTCGGCAACTTTGTTTCGATAAGGAATGGTCTTCACCTCGGAGCCGAGCGAATCCTGCAGTCCGTAGACATCGGAAGAGAGAGCGCCGAAGCCGTGGAACACGGCGTTCCAGGCGACGCCTGCAGCCGGGTCGGGCTCAACGGTGTGGATCATCACCTCGAGGACGGCCCCGGTCCTGGCGCCTTCCACTGCGAAGGGTCCGGTCAACGGGCATGCCCCACCCAGCCGCTCGATGATCTCGTCGATGTGAAGGCCGCCCGGGGGCATTTGTCTCCACAGGCCGCAGATGGAGTCGGCCGTGGCGACGGTCACGCGCTCGCCATCCTTCAATTCGGCCAGGGGTTGTGCATCGGGGTCGAAGAAGAGGGTCGTCCGATCCCGTCCGAAGTGTCTCGGGCCTTCAGGTCCCATATCGCGCCTGATAGGCCTCCGCGGCCATTTCGAAGCATTCGATCGGTGCGCGCAAGACCCCGGCTCCGATCTGACCACCGTCCCTGCCACCCAGGCCGCCGTCGATGACCGGAGTGATTCCAGTGGCGAGCACCTTGAAGATGTCGATCCCGGTCGGAGTTCCCCGGAACCGAAAATAGGGAATGAAGTAATCGGGGTTCTCACCCACGGTTATCTCGTACATGGCAAGGTTGTTCTCGATCATGGCTTCGGGCGAGCCCCCCTGGTACTTCTGGAGGGGGAAGGCACATGCCTGGGCGAACCCCCCGAGCCCGGCCGTCTCGGTCACGTGGCTTTCTCCGCCCATCCACACGAGATCAGCTTCGGAAAAGCCGTCGAAGAAGTGCCCGACGACCGTGCAATGCGGGCCGACGAACCATTCGTCCCCCAGGCCGGAAACCCGGATTCCGTAGCCATTACACGAAATGCTCATCGTGTTGACGACACTCGACGCCTCGATTCCTTGGGCCGAGTCCACCGCCACCTTGGAGGCGGCCATCGAAAGGCGCAAGAAGAAGTAATCGCTCTCTTCCAAGAAGCCCAGCGTTGCCCGTACTTGATCGGCCCGGTCGCCGACCGCGTCGGCGAGGTGTGGAAACAACGCCCTTGTAAAGAGGAGGGTGCCGGCGGTGTTCCTGCTGTGAAGCTCGTCTCCCATTCGAAGGGCTCGCGACATCATTGGCTTGAGAGGAATTCCTCCACTGCTCCGGATCGCTTCACCGATCACCGGGGCCAGCACTTGATCGATGAAGTCGAGCCGCTCCTTCACGTCGTCGCCGTAGAGGCCATAGTTGAGGCGGCGTTGCGACTCCCCCTCGTAGAAGTTGCAGAACCCCAGGTTCTTGGCGGCCCGATTCTCGACGACGAACACGGGCATCGACGCCGTGTAGATCCCCGCCACCGAGCCGACGCAGCCATGGTGATGGCAAGGCTCGATAGTGAGCTCACCGGAGGCGAACCTGGCCGCAGCCTCTTCCTCAGTGGCGGCCAGCCCCTCGAATATCGCCCCGTAGATGAGCGCGTTGCGCTGGGGCCCGACGTACGCCTCCCACGGCTGGGGCGGACCCGAAGTGAGGATCGTGGTCGAAGTCATTCCCGGCACTACATCCCCGGCCCGTCTGACATCGACCAGGACCGGATCGGCCGACGTAAGTCTCGTGAAGGCGAGTTGGTTCGCCTGTTCCCGTCGGGCGTGATCGATCATTGATCCTCCCCTCACCAC